>CATYWI010000221.1 GCA_958414155.1 uncultured Anaerotruncus sp.
CCCCTTCATCGATCGCGTTGAACAGTTTTACGGTAAAAACCGTATCCGCCGATTGACAGAGGCCGTAGATGACTCCCAACAGGATATTGCCGATAAGGTAATCGGGTCCCATACGCGCGACCTTGGAGATGATGCCGAAGTTGTTCTTCATAATACGCGCAAGAGACTGCTTCGGCGTTCCGTCGCGGCGCATTTTCACTTTTTTTGCATTTTCCGCTGTCATCACGCATCAGCCCCCTTTCCAAGGTAGTTCTCGGCTTGCAGCCTGAACATCTCGGCGTACTTGCCGCCCTTCTCCATCAGCTCGAGGTGATTTCCCTCCTCGGTTATCCTGCCGCCGTCCATAAGGAAGATACGGTCGGCGTCAACTGCGGACGAAAGACGGTGCGAGATGAATATCACCGTTCTGCCCTCCGCCGCCTTCATCATGTTTTCAAACATGGTGTGCTCCGCTATCGGGTCGAGCGCCGAGGAAGGCTCGTCAAGTATTATCACCGGCGACGTGCGCGCAAAGGCGCGCGCCAGGGCTATCTTTTGCTGTTCGCCGACCGAAAGATTGGCGCCGTGATCGTCGAATTCGCGCGTGAGCGTTGTTTCTATGCCGTGCTCGAGCCGCGCTACGCGCTCATAGGCTCCGCTTTCACGCAGCGAATACTCAACAAGCTCCGCGTCTCCCTCCTTCGGCATACGCAAAAGCACGTTGTCGGCTACCGACATAGAAAACATTTTGAAATCCTGAAATACGCAGGCGTATTCATCGCGGTAGGAGTCGAGCTTGTAATCGCGTATATCCCTGCCGCCGAGCTTCACACTGCCGCCCGTGGGGTCGTAAAGGCGCAACAGCAGCTTGACGAGCGTGGTCTTGCCGGAGCCGTTCTGCCCGACGAGCGCGATCCTCTCGCCGGCGCCGATGTGGAGCGATATCCCGTGCAGGGTATCATCCTCGGCGCCCTCATAACGGAAGGTAACGTCCTCAAGGTCGATATCGGCGCAATTTTCGGGCGCGGGCACGGCATTCTCGCTGTCCTTTATCTTCGGCTCGTAGTCAAGGAAATACCGCACGTCCTCAAGGAAGAGCGCGTGCTCGCCGAACTCGGCAAAGGTCGTTACGAGGTTGCTGAGGCAATAGGAAACGACCGAAATGGAGTTGAGGACCACGATGCAGTCGCCTATGGTCATACCGCCGTCAGAGAGCGTGCGCCAGACGGCGTAAAGCGTTGCGCCGAGCACCGTTACAACAGACATACCGATGTCAAGTATGTAATCCGCCAAAGCGCGCTTCCAGCCGTATTTGCGTATCAGCGCGCAAAAATCGCGCCGCGCCCGCTCAAGCTCGCCGAGCATGCGCGTGTGCATATCACCGAGCCGCATCTCCTTGGCATATTCGTTGAGATAAAATGTGCGGCGGACATACTTCTGCCGCCGTTCTATCGGCTTACGGGCGGTGATATGATCGTGCTTGAGCTTGTTCTTCCAGCTTCGCACAAAGCCGAGCAGCAGCGGCAAAAGCCCGAAAATTATCAGTACCGGGTCAATGGCAAAGAGCAAAAACGAGTTGCAGAGCAACGTCACCGTGCGCCAGATGAGGTCATCGAGCGTCCTCATGACCTTCATCACACGGTTAAACGCCTCGTCCATCGCCTTGACATACTTGTCGTAAAACGACGGAGTTTCATAACAGGCGAGCTCGACCTGCGACGCCTTAATGAACAGCTTGCGCCGCATGGCGGCGTCGATCTCTTGGTACTTTCCGGCTGATAAGACATTCCAGTAGTAGTTGTTTGACACATTGATAGCGAGCGTTGCCACCGCGATCACGGAAAGATAAATTATCACATTTCTCCTCGGCTGACCGCTCTCGACGCCGTTAACGATCATGCGTATAAGAAACGAGCCGCTGAGAAAGTCAAGCGGCGCATAAAGGAATGTATTTACGAAATAAAAAATAAAATATCCCGGCGATACGCTCCATATCTGTCCGAGCGCAAAAAGCACGTTCGACAGCGTTCGACCGCGCGGGAGCCTTTCTTTTTTCTTTTGCTCCTTTTCCTTTTTCTTCTGGGCTTTTTTCTCCGCACGCGCGGCTGTCTTTTCAGCACGCGCAGCCTTTTTGTCCTTGTCTGCTATTACGTCCACCTCTTCCCGAAAAATCAGTATTTATTTAAACCAAGTATAACATAAAAGCAGTCATGTGTCAATAAACTTAAAGTTGAAACACTATATTATATTGCGAAAAGGCACCGGGAAGGTGGTTCCTCCCCGGTGCCATTTTGTGTCATTTATTGAACTTTAGCTCTTTTATGTTTTGACCTGCGCACGGCTATCAGATACCACGCAAGTCCCACGGCAAAGCCGACGAGCGCCGGGCATACCCAGCCAAGACCGATATCTGCAAACGGAAGCGCGTCTCCGAGCGCGTTTATAGTTCTGATAACGGGAGCTTTCGGCAGCTCACCGGGAAGCGACTTTGTAAGGTCGGGTATCGCCGCGACGAGCGCGAGCGCTGTCGTGCAGGCGTACACACGGCGGTCATGCTCAAACAGTCTGCCGCACATGGCAAGCACTATGATAGTCATTGCAAGCGGGTACAGGAACATGAGCACCGGCAATGACCACCGGATTATCGCGCCAAGCCCCATGGTGGATATCAGAAAAGATATGACGCAGAAGCCTATTGCCCACACGCGGTACTTCGGTCCGCGCGGGAAAAGCTCGCAAAACATCTCGCCGCAGCTAGTGATAAGCCCGACCGCCGTTTTGAGGCAGGCAAGCGTGACGATAACAGCAAGAATGATACCTCCGACTTTGCCGAAATAATGCGTTGCAATGACGTAAAGCGCCTCGCCGCCGTCCGCCGCAAGCGGGTATACCGTGCGGCTCTCTGCACCGATAAGTGCCAGCGCTGCATAAATGACAGCCATTATCATGCATCCGAAGAAACCGGATGTAATTGTGTTGCCCGCGACAGCGGCAGGATCATCAACGCCCAGTCCGCGTATTGCCGTTACAACAACTATACCGAATGCAAGACCCGCGAGCGCATCCATGGTATTGTAGCCGTCAAGAAAGCCCTGAAATACCGCTCCGCTCTCGTATGCCGCCTCCGGTGCAACGTCAGCCGCTTTGCCGATGGGCGAGATGAGCGCCGCAACGATAAGCAAGCCGAGTGCCACAAGGAACAGCGGAGTCAGTATTTTGCCTACCCATGTGAGAATCTTGCCCGGGCGTAGCGAGAACCACAGCACCGCGGCAAAGAAAAGGAGCGAGAATATCCAGACGAGCCATTTTGCCGTGGTATCGTCTATCATCGGCTTGATACCGACCGAAAATGAGGTCGAAGCACAGCGCGGAATGGCAAAAAACGGTCCTATCGTGAGATAAAGCAGGATAGTGAAGAAGTAACC
>CATYWI010000222.1 GCA_958414155.1 uncultured Anaerotruncus sp.
GGTCCCAATGCTCGTGGGTAAGTATCCACCCGGCTATCACGATTTTTCCGTCGGGGCGCTCATTCAGCGTGCCGAGGAGCTTATACAGCTTGGCGGTATCATTGCCCTTTGTGCCTCCGCCGTCCACTATAACAAAGCTGCCGTCCCCGAGCGTGAATATATAGCACATCCCGAAGTTTCCGGCGGCGTAGTCGAGAGACATCTGCGTCATTTTCGGCTCGGTTATCTTCGTCACCTTTTCCGGTTCGAACCGCGGGAGCGTGTAGCCGCCCTTGGGGGCAGTCACTATACGCACCGCCTTTTCGCAGGCTATGTAATATGCGTGAAGCATGCCGTCCGATGAGGTGAGCGTCGTGTAGAGGTTGGAACCTATCGTGTTCTCCATATGGCGCACAAATCCTTTGCCGTCAAGCATGGAGATATATGCGCGGTATTCATCCGGCGTTGTGTCGGTGTAGTAGAATTCAAGATTGCCGTAGCCCGCGTCGTAAAGTCCCGCAAGGCTCCCGCCGGTATAGGCGGGGAAGTCGGTGTACCGCTCGGCTGCTGCTTTGGCGACATATCTTGAGCCGTCGATAAGCGAGATTATCGAGGTATCGGAGCCGATAAGCCCGACCACGTTCTTTATGAACATGTCAGCCGCAAGCCCCACATCGGTGTCGTTCCAGCCCGCAATGATGATCTTGCTTCCCTTTACGGCATATCCGTATTCATTGTATGCCAGAGTGGAAAGAAATTCTCCGTACTCCGCGCGGTCAACACTGCCTACAAGAATTTCGCGCATGGCTGAGGTGTCTGTTCCGGGCTTCACCCAGTCGTCAGAGATTGCAGGCTTCTCGCCGAGGTGGGATGCGAACATCTCGCGTATCTCGTTTGCCTTGGAGACGACATAATCAGTCCTGTCGGAGGTGTCGGCTTTTGCCGTGCTGTCAAGTCCCTCGCGGTAGACAACGGTATAGGTGCATTTTCTGCCTTCGACCACGTTGGCAACGGCAAGCGGATCGCTCATGTGCCTGTACCCGGCGTCAAGCTCCAGCCGTCCGCCGTCGGCGGCAGAGGGGATGAGGCTCTCGATAAAATATTCGGCGCCGAGTATTACGGCGTCCTCGTTTGTGCCGTTTATCACTATCTTGTTGCCGATAACGGCGATCACGTACTGCGCCGAGCCGTTTTCACCCGCGGCGTTGAGCGCCTCGGCGGACTGCGGACGGTTCGTGGCGCCGATGAGTATCTCAAATGCCGCATCGTCGGGAGCGGTATCCGGTGGGAGCCAGTCCTCCTCTATGACGGCATCGGCGTTGAAGGCGTAAAGCGAGCGCCGCACCTCTATGGCGGCGGTGCGCAGACGCGCCGAAGCCTTTTCCGGACGCACCACCTTGTACGCGGAAAGGTCAAGCGTGACCTTTTCGGTCTTTTGCGGATCGTCCGGCTTATTGCAGGCAAAAAGCGAGAGTAGAGTTATTGCGGCAAGCAGTGTCGCAATAAGATATCTTTTCTTCATTTATGTATTTTGTTCCTTTCGGCGGTATTTTTGCGCATGAGGCGGGAATAATACTGTTGCGCCACGGCGCAATAAGATAACAGGAAGGCGAATTGAAATGCAACTTACACAAAAAGAGACCGGACTTCTTAAGGACCTCAAGGACCAGGAGCAGCTTTGTGTTGACAAATACCGCAAGCATGCCGAAAGCGCACACGACAGTGGGCTTTCCGGGCTGCTGAATTACATCGGCGGCGTGGAATCGGAGCATTTGCGCGTTATAAACGAGATCTCCGCCGGCGGTACGCCCACACTTGCAGCAGCAGGCACGGCGCCCGCAGTTGAGGCGGCAAATACCGATGCCGAGGGCAAAAAATGCGACACTTTTATCTGCTCCGACCTCCTTGCGACCGAAAAGCATGCCTCGCACCTTTACGACACCTGCATTTTTGAATTCGGACAGCCGGAATACCGCAGTATTCTGAACCGTATACAAAAGGAAGAGCAGGAGCACGGCAAGCTGATTTACGATTATATGAAGAAGAACGGTATGTATTCCTGAGTATTTTCCGGGGGCGTTTCATTTGTTGGGAGCGCCCCCGGAAATGCATTTGCGTATATAAGACTCCGGGAGCCGGAGATCAGGTCTTATCAGTATACTCTTACTTCGTAGACCTTGACCGAGGGCGCACCGTTGGTGGCGATAAAGCGGATCTCGATCTCATTGCAGCCGGCGGGGTTGAGGGCTACCATATTGTGACGCTGATAGTTGCCGCGCACCTCGGTCCTGCCTACCTCCTTGCCGTCCAGCTTCTGTATCACGTCATAGTCGCGAACAAGCTCGGGCGCAACGCCTATGCGCTGCTGCGCCTGGCGGTTGGCGGACATGGTGACACGGATGGGATATGCAAAGTTGGAGTCGAATGTAAGGTCCACCTCGGACACAACGTGAGTGCCGTCAAGGGTGAGCGTCAGCGCCTCGCCGCCGTCTGCTATGCCGTCGGATATCCAGGCATTCTGATTATCGCCTATCTTGCGCGATATGCCGTTGATAACGTTCGCCGGCTCGCCGCCGGCAATGCTTGAGGTGGCGCTGACGCTCGCGCGGAGCGCCATGTCTGCGGCGTCGGTGTTCTTTACGTTGGGCAGATAGCCGTCGTCGCGCAGTATCATCTGCTGAAGCTCGCCTATGTGCGGCGCAAGACCGCGCGGCTCACAGCCGTACTTGCGGCAGAGCGACGCCGCCTTGCCCACCGCCTCGCCGCCTATGGCGCAGCAGCCGATGATGCGCGTTGAGGCAAGTCCGAGCTTTGAGGTGCTTATGTCGCGTCCCGCCATGTAGAGGTTCTTTATATTCTTGGAGTAATAAGAACGGTACGGGATAGTGTAAACGCCGAGGAAGTGATGGCAGTCGGAGGGGAGCAGGTCAAAGTCAAGCAAACCGTGCGCTGCATGCAGGTCTACGCACCAGCCGCCGTACGCCACCGCGTCGTCAAACATGCGGTGCTCAAGTATGTCGCTTTCGGTGAGAACATAGTCGCCCATAAGGCGGCGGCTCTCGCGCATTCCGGGCAGCGCTCCCACCCACTGGAGCGCATAGTTTTCCGCGCCGTGGTCTCCGCCGTTCTTTATGTGATCCCAGATGCCGTAGGCATATGCGTAAAGATCGTCACGTATGGTCTCGTAATCAAGGATTATATCCTCGCCGTCGCCCATAAGCTCAAGCCACCAGTAGCCGTAGTCTACCGCTGCACAGCTGCACGCGGAAAGGCGGAGCCATTCCTCGGGGTCGGGAGCCATGCTGGCATCGACCTTCATCGTCTTTGAATGTACACGGTAGCGGAGCTGATGCTCGGTCAGTTTTTTGGCGAATGCGGGAGGCGTGAATTTTACGGGATGCCCCATGTTCACCGCCTTCATGAG
>CATYWI010000223.1 GCA_958414155.1 uncultured Anaerotruncus sp.
AGTAATATAGTTGTAGCATGGTCCGGAGTTTTCCTCCGCACGGTTGGGCGTATATATTCCGACCACGGTATACGTGCGCTTTTCCCCCGGTTCCCATGTCTCCTTGACCGATAGGCTGTCGGTACGGTAAAGCGGTGCGCCGTGCCTCGTCCGCTCTCCGAGATCGATCGTCACCTCGGTCCCTATTTCCGCCTCGTCACCGTTCGGAAGGACCACCTCGGTCCCGTTTTCGGGGAGGCGTCCCGCCGCCAGAGCGATCCCCATGTTGTCAAAAAATTCGGGCGACACCGCCGACACCGCTATGAACGGCTTTTTGGCTGTCATCGTAGGGGCGGTAAGCTCACATCCGTCATAACGCATGAAAAATATATCCTCCACACGATCATCGGCGGCAAGTTTTTGCACCACCGCACTGTTTGCAGCGCCCAATTTTGCATACCAGTTGCCGCGCATGTCTTTTGCAGCGCGTACACCGTAGTCGTAAAGGCTTGCCATGAGCGTTGTTACGGCTGTTATCATGGCAACAGACAGAATTATCCCTATTACCGTAACGGCAGTGCGCGTGCGGTTGCCCGCAAGCTGACGCCGCGTGATCCTTGAAAGCACATTCATCTTGTCACCTCGTCACGCGCTATTTTTCCGTCCTCGATGCATATCACGCGGTCGGCGCGCAGGGCGATGCTCTCATCATGCGTTATCATTATAAGCGTCTGGTGATATTTTCGGTTGGAAAGCCGCAAAAGCTCAACGATGTTTTGCGAGTTGTGCGAATCAAGGTTGCCTGTCGGCTCATCCGCAAGCACTATCGCGGGAGCGTTTATAAGCGCCCTGCCTATCGATACCCGCTGCTGCTGACCTCCGGAAAGCTGACCCGGCAGATGATGGCGGCGCTCCCAAAGCCCCAGTGTGGCAAGCAGGTCGTCAAGATGCTCGCCGTTTACCTTTCTGCCGTCAAGCAGCACCGGCAGAGTTATGTTATCCTCCACGTCAAGCACGGGTATGAGGTTATAGAACTGGTAGATGAGTCCGACCTGTCTGCGGCGGAACACCGCGAGCTGTTCCGCTGTCCCGGCAAAAATATCCTCACCCCCGACAAATACCTTACCGCTCGTGGGGCGGTCAACACCGCCGAGAAGATGCAGAAGGGTGGATTTGCCGGAGCCGGAAGGTCCGACAATGGCAACAAATTCACCCGCGCTGACCGAAAATGAAATGTCATCCACCGCGCGCACCTCATTTTCACCGCTGCCGTAGATCTTTGTAAGGTTTTCTGTTCTCAATACTTCCATAAGCTGTACCTCCCGGGGTGATATTTCTGTGTCTTCAGGCTTATCCGATAATATTATAACGTATCACGGTGACATTACGGTGACTTTTTTGGTGCTTTACAGCTTTTACAGGCAAAAATATTTCCGCATTATGAGCCGTTCATATGATCAAACGGGACTGTCACGCATAAGCGCGGCAGTCCCGTCAGGTTTTTTATTATATCCTCTCAGCCGAGGAAAGTCCCTATGAGGTTTGAAGCAAGCACTATAAGCACAAGCGCCACAGGGTAGGTCGAAGCGTAAGCCGAAGCGACGTTATCCGTTCCGGATACTCCGACAAGCGTACCGAGTGCGGGTGTACTGGTCATACCGCCGGTAATGGAACCGAGGTTGTTGAGAAGCGGAAGCTTGAAAACGTACTTTGCCATGAAATAACCGACTATCATGGGGATGGTGGTCATAAAAACGCCGGCAAGGAAGCCGTATACAACAAGCATTACACCGTATTCGGATGCAGCGACCTGTGCGACAAGCTCAACGCCGCCCTCAACACCCGCTCCGATAAGGAAGAGCATGAGTCCGAATTCGCGGAACACCTTGAGTGTGTGATCCGGAATGCGGAGAGAAAGTCTGCCAATGTGTCCGAAATGACCGAGAATGAGCGCCATGATGAGCGGACCGCCGGTCGTTCCGAGTGAGAAGGTCGCGCCGTCAAAGCCCTTGGATGTCAGCGGGATCCTGATGGAGCCGAGAAGGATACCGAGTACGACTGCAAGTCCGAAGACGCCAAAGCCGAATTCATCAAGTTCGAAGAGTTTTTTCTTTGAGCCTTCCTTGGCTGCATCGACCTTTTTGGTCATTGCAATGGCTTCACGTTCCTTTGCCATGTCGGCATGGACAAGTTTGGGTATTATCTGCACAAACAGCACAACGCCGATAACGCCGAAGGGGTATGCCACTGCGTGTCCGAGCGCCACCAGCCCCTCCTCTTTTGCCACCTGTTTTGCGGCGGAGAAGGCGGGTGTTGAAGTAAGCGCACCGGAGAGCACACCGTTTGCAAAGTCACCGCCAATGCCGGGGATAAGCGCAAATCCGATTGTTACAGCCGCACCGAGCAATATTATAATAGCACCGAGCGGAACGTATGATTTTGCGTTTTTCTTAAGATCACGGAAAAAGTTGGGACCCGCTATCGAACCGACTGCGGTAACAAACAGCACAAGACCTATGCTGTCTATAAATTTGTAGCTGGTCACAGCCGCGGATTTGGAGCTTTCGATATAAAGGCTCCCGATTATGGGGATCTCCTTGAGTCCGGGCAGTGTAAAGAGATATCCGCACAAAAGCGCCATAAGAAATACCCCGGCGGTGCCAAGCTCAATTCCCTTGATCTTGATGCTGCCTATCGCGTAACCGATAAGGCAGATGAAAAACGCTCCGATAAGCACGGCAGGCGTGGAACCGAGCTTGACTAAGTTATTGATGAATTCCATTGTTGTTTTTTATGCTCCGATATTTATTTTGCTTCGTATCTGGGATTTCCGTGTGTGTATCTGGGGAGAAGTATGGGGGATACCTTGTCGGTAACTATGCCCGCATATGCCATTTCAGCATCGTATTTTGCGATATGGTCAAGAGTAAGCTCGCCGACCTCGGTCTCCTTGGCTGCCTTGGCTGCGTTTACGCCGGCATTTCTGCCGAAAACGATGATGTCAAGCAGCGAGTTGCCCATAAGTCTGTTCTCACCGTGGATGCCGCCGACAGCCTCGCCCGCAACAAACAGGTTCTTTACCGCGCTCTGACCGTCTGCGGTGATCTTTATACCGCCGTTCTGGTAGTGCAGCGTGGGGTAAACAAGGATCGGCACCTTGCGCATATCAATACCGTACTTTGCGTACATACGCATCATAGCGGGAATGCGCTTCTCGATGGTACCCTCGCCGCCCTTGGCTTCGATCATGGGCGTGTCAAGCCATACGCCATAGCCGCCGTCGGGAGTGGGAACGCCCTTATGGCGTGCGCGGCACTCGCGGATGATGGACGCCGCGGCAACGTCGCGGGTCTCAAGCGGATGCATGAAGGCTTCGCCGTCGCAGTTGACGAGCATAGCGCCGATGGAACGCACCTTTTCGGTA
>CATYWI010000224.1 GCA_958414155.1 uncultured Anaerotruncus sp.
GCAGATTCAGCAGCATCGTCACCATCGTTATGACCTGTTTTTTTTCGGCTCTGCCGTATCCAACCACTGCCTGCTTCACCTGCAGAGGCGTGTATTCGGATATTTTAAGACCGTTGCGTTCGCCGCAAAGCAATATAACGCCGCGCGCCTCCGCAACACGTATACCAGTTGTCTGGTTGGTATTCCAGAAAAGCTCCTCCACAGCCATCTCGTCGGGAGAGTGCTCTCTGATGATCGCCGCAAGATCTGAATATATCATAGAAAGCCGCCTTTCGGTCGGGATTCCCGGAGGAGTGATTATCGAACCGTACGCCAGAGCACGCGGACGGTAAGCGTCGGATTCAACAACGCCCCATCCTATCGTCGCAAGCCCGGGATCTATACCAAGAATCTTCATATGTACTCACGTCTCCGTCAATAATATCATTCAACAAAATACCATTATAGATTATAGCACTATATTCCGTTAAAGTCAAATAAAACGGCGGGCAAAATATAAATTTTGTGCTTCCTAAAAGTAAAAACGAAGTATTAAGGAAGATATTTCTTTACATAGCGTAAAAAATATGATATAATAGAGTGATTTAATATACAGACCGCCGATTTGCCGAAAACGGCACTGCGGCGGGCGTCCGGAGGGAGCATGCAACGCATAGTCCGCTTTTCGCAAGGCGACACACTTGAACTGAAAAAAGCGCACCCGTGCGGGTGTGCGCGTTTCACCGTACTGCGCACCGGCAGTGAGGTGAGGATCGTGTGTCTCGGCTGCGGCAGAGACATGACTATCGGGCGCGAAAAGCTCGACCGCGCGGTCAGACGGGTCATCCGCCCAGCGGATGACGGAACAGACGGAAACAAGAACTAAAACGGTTCCGATAACAGCCGAAAGGAGGGCAAAAACCGATGAATGAATTCAACCCGGAGATCAATCCGGAAAACAATGCGGGTAAGGACACCTCAGTGAGATCACGCAGAGGAAGGTTCGGGGAGCTGATACGCAAAATAAAACAGCGCCCGACGTCATATCTTATATACGCGTTCCTTATACCCGTTGTGCTGAACTATATCATATATCTCGCCATGGAGATACACCCGTTCGGCAACGGCTCGGTGCTCGTCCTCGACCTCAACGGTCAGTATGTTTACTTTTACGAGGCACTGCGCAACGCCGTATACGGGCAAATGTCGATGATATATTCATTCTGCCGTGCCATGGGCGGCGAATTTATGGGCATATACGCCTATTATGTTGCAAGCCCCTTCTCATATATCGTCGCACTTTTCCCGCAATCGCGGATACTTGACGCTCTCCTTTTCATCTTTCTGCTCAAAACCGGTATCACCGGCTTCAACTTCGGATATTATCTTCACAAGACGAGCAAAAAAACAGACAAGCTGACGATAGTCACCTTTTCGATCCTTTATTCTCTCACGACATATGCCGTGATCCACCAGCACAACTCAATGTGGATCGATGCTATGATGTGGCTTCCGCTCATAACGCTGTCGATTGAGGATCTCATAAAAAATTACAAGTACCGCCGGTTCGTCATTCTCCTCGCCCTGACCATGATGAGCAACTTTTACATCGGCTACATGGTCTGCATTTATGTTGCCGCGTACTTTTTCTACTATTACTTTTCCCGCAACGAGGGTTGGCGCAACAACCCGAATCATGAACCGCACCACTTCCGCCGTTCATTTTTGCGCATTGCAGGCGCCTCAGCCCTCGGCATAGGAATATCAATGGTCGTGGTCGCGACCGCGTACTACTCTCTCAAGTTCGGCAAAAACACCTTCTCCACACCGAACTTCATGCCTTCGCTGAGATTTGAGTTTATGGACTTTCTCACAAAGTTCCTTCCCGGCTCCTATGACACCGTGCGTCCCGAAGGTTTGCCGTTTGTTTACTGCGGCGTGATAACCCTTCTGCTTCTTCCGGTATATTTCCTTTCCAAAAAGTTTTCCTCCCGCGAGAAAGCGCTGTCCGGAGCATTTATCATGTTCTTCGTGCTCAGCTTCTTTATAAGCACATTTGACCTTATCTGGCACGGATTTCAGAAACCCAACTGGCTCAATTACCGTTACAGCTTCATGCTCTGCTTCTTCCTCATCGTACTTGCATATCGCGGATACGGTGAGATACGTAAAGCGTCTGCCGGAACGATAATAACCACAGGCTCTCTTTGGTTACTCTTCATCTGCGTGGCGCAGAAATTTGAATTTCACTCTTATGTGGAACGCATCGAGGGCACGATCGAATTCGATCAGAAGCTGAAAGAGATCGAGACCGTATGGTTTTCCGCCATATGCTTTATTGCCTTCATGATAATACTCTGCATGGCGATAAAGTCCAAAGCAAGGCAGAATATATCGCTTGTACTTTGCATTTTCGTCTGTCTTGAGGTTTTCTGCAACGGCATATGCTGCTGTGTTGAATTCGGAGACGATGTTATCTATTCCTCCTACTCCTCATATACCGATTTCATCAGCGCAATTCGCCCGGTGACCGATGAGCTTCTTGAAGAGGATCCGACCTTCTATCGCTTTGAGAAGAATGCACACCGCAAATACTGCGATAATATGGCGCTCCGCATCCGCGGTCTGACAAACTCTACGTCAACACTCAATAAATCCACCATAACGTTCCTGAACCGCCTCGGATATGCTTCCAAGTCGCACTGGTCCAAGTATCTCGGCGGCAACCCGGTCAATGATTCGCTGCTCGGCATCAAATACGTACTTGCCAACGAAAAAAATTCACAGACGCTGTACTACGAAAATGCCGGCGGATCGGTCACGACATATAATTCGCGTGAATACGCCTACTACCGCAATCCCTACGCCCTTTCGATCGCCTACGGAGTTTCCGATGATATCTATGATTTCGATCTTTCGCGCGGCGACAACCCATTTATACAACTCAACAGTCTTTACGGTGCGATCCTCGGTGATGACAAGATTCCGGAAATATTCAAATCCCTCAAGCTCACCAATGAAAACATCAACACAACGAACTGCGATGTTTCAACGATCGCGGGACACTACAAATATTCGCCCACAAACAGCTCGTCCGACTGCATCGTATCCTATACCGTGACCGCCGAAAAGGACGGCGAGATATTCTTCTACCTCCCTTCCGATTATCCGCGTGAAGTCAAGATACGTGTCAACGGTCAGAAGGTCGAGGATTCCGACACCTTCTACGGCGGCGAAAGCGACCGCATAGTATCGCTCGGCGTCTTCTCTGCCGGCGAAACTGTCAACCTCTCAATGACGCTCAAGGCTGATGTGCTGTATGTGAAGCAAAAGGTAGAACCGTTCTATTATCTCGATATGGACGTTTTCGAAGATTCCATCTCGCGCATTGCCGAGACGCAGCTTACAGTCGGCGAAAA
>CATYWI010000225.1 GCA_958414155.1 uncultured Anaerotruncus sp.
TAATCCCGCAGTGCGGCTTTGCCGGCGGCGCGGCGAGCCTTTATGCCGCGGGAGCGGTCAGCGCAGGCACGCTTGCGGCGGTGTTTATCGCAACGTCTGACGAAATGCTGCCCGTGCTCATATCCGAGGGCGCTTCGTCGGTGATATGGAAGATACTGCTTTATAAATTCGTCGCCGCCGTTGTGATAGGCTGGGGGCTTGATATCGCGCTTCGCCTTTGCCGCAGAAAGCCCGCCGAGGTCAACGTCGGAGCCGTCTGCGCGCGCGACGGCTGTGATTGCGACGAGGATGAACACGGAGGCATATTTCTGCCTGCACTGCGGCACACGGTAAAGATCGGACTTATAATACTCGCCGCATCGGCGGCTCTCGGTGTGCTTTTCTGCTTTGTCGGGGAGGAGGAGCTTTCGGCTTTGCCGATAAACGTTCCCGTGCTCGGCGAGGCGCTCGCCGCGCTGTTCGGACTGATACCCAACTGCTCGGTCTCGGTGCTGATGACTAAGCTGTACACCGACGGCATCATAGACATCGCGCCTATGCTGGCGGGACTGTGCGCCAACGGCGGCGTGGGACTTATAGTGCTCTGGCGCATGAGCGGCGACCGCCGCCGCAATGCAGCCTTTACCGCCTTTCTGTGGGCGGCGGGCGTCGTGGCGGGCATAGTCGCCAGGCTGATCTTCGCGTGATCCGGCGCATATCATATAAGAACGCATACAGCCGCGCAACGCGCGGCTGTATGCGTTCTGTATAATACGGCTTGTCCTCAGCCGTTTTCGTTGTTTTCCCGGTTCAGATAGCACGGGGTGAATTCGGTGCATTTGCCGTTGCGGTAAACGCACATGGGAACGAGAAATTCCGCAAATTCGGGGTTCAGCTCGTTCACCTGGCGCACGATCTCCTGCATGACGGCGCGTGTTTCGGGCGACGCCTGATTGCAGAGCCGGCGGTGCGACATAAATACCAGCTCCTGCGCGTTTATCGACATGATGTGAGATACGGGGGCGTCCTGCGGAGCCGAGTTGCGGTCGTATCTGTCCTGGCGATCGTTGCGCTGTGACTGCACATAGTGATTCACGCCTATGTGGTGGCGCACAAAGTGGACCGAGACCCAGTAGGGGATCTCCATTTTGATGCCGAACCAAAGCTCGCGCAGCGGGCTGTGCTCGGCGGCAAGAAGACGGCGCTTCCACTCGTCGGTCGGCAGCTTTGCGGAGGATTTTCCGACCGTGTTGAGCGTGCAGGTCTTGCACCAGAGCCAGTCGGCGTCGGTGGGGTGCTTGAGTATTTCGACCTTGAAATCCATTCCGACCGCCTTATATCTCGCAGTCAACGGTCACGCGTGCGGTGCGTACCTGCTTGACATATGCCTGGACTTCCTTGTGAGCCGGAAATACGCGGTAGCCCTCAAGTGCCTCCGCGCTTTCGAATTCCGTTATAAGCACCATGTCGTAGGACATGTCGGTGTGTGAAATGTCACAGCCGATCTCCATGCGGGTGAGCCCCGGAACAACGCCGAGGAGTGCCATGAGCGAGGAACGGATGTGAGCCATGTTTTCTTCTTTGGTTTTGCCGAGAGCGTTGTCGGCGAATTTCCACATAACGATATGACGGATCATTATAAAGCCCTGCCTTTTAGCAAAAAAATTTTCAATCTAATGATACCACGCGGCGGGCGCTTTGTCAAGTGGTGCGGCAAACTTCACATTTCAAACAAAAAAACAGACGTAAATGTAAAAAAACTCGCCGTACGGTATTGATTTTTGTGCGTTTTTATTATATAATAGTAGCAGAGCGTGCGCGTATGCAAACGCCGAAATTCGGGAAATTCCCGTAAAAGATTTTAAGGAGAAAAGGAAATGAAGAAACTTTTAAGCATCGCCATCTGCCTTGCCATGCTTCTGTCTGTCCTGACACTTGCATCCTGCACCAAGAAGACCTATAAGATCGCCGTAGTCACCGACGTCGGAACCCTTAACGACAAGGGCTTCAACCAGGGTACCTGGGAGGGCGCAGAGAAATACGGCAAAGACCACAACATCTCCTATAAGTATTACCAGCCCGGTAACGGCTCCGACGCTACCGACAACGACCGTATAGCAGCAATGCAGGCTGCCATCACCAACGGCGCCGAGATCATAGTTGCTCCCGGCTTCCTTCAGGCGACGGCAATGCGTACCGTTGCTACCGCAAACCCCGGTGTAAAGTTCATCTTTGTTGACGGTTGGTCCCTCACCGATAAGGTTGACGAGAACGGCGCCGATGTCGGCGAGCCGCTCAAGAACGTTACCGCTATCGTTTATAAGGAAGAAGAATCCGGCTACCTTGCCGGTTATGCCGCCGTTATGGAAGGCTTCACAAAGCTCGGCTACACCGGTGGCGGCGGCGGAGCAAACCCCGCCTGCAACCGCTTCGGCTTCGGCTTTGTACAGGGCGCTGATGCTGCCGCCAAGGAAAAGGGCGTCAACATAACCGTCAAGTACTCCTACAAGTACGGCACCAACTTCAACGCATCCTCCGAGCTTCAGACACAGATCTCCGGCTGGTACGGAAGCGGAACCGAGGTCGTATTCTCCTGCGGCGGCTCCATGTTCCAGTCCGTAAAGAGCGCTGCTGCCGAGCATGAAGGCGCAAAGATCATAGGCGTTGACAACGACCAGTCCGTCGAGTCCGACAGAGTCATCACCAGCGCCGTAAAGGGACTTTCCGCATCCGTTCAGATCGTTCTCAATCAGTTCTACTCCGGTAAGTGGGATTCCGAACTTGCCGCCAAGACCCAGAAGCTCGGCGCCGCCGAGGATTCCACCGGTCTGCCCACCGACACATGGTCGATGAAGAACTTTACCATTGAGCAGTACAAGGCTCTCTTTGCGAAGATCAAGAATGGTGAGATCGTACCCAACTCCGAGACCCCCGAAAACGCCAACAACGCAGATTGGCTCAACAAGGCGGGCTTCACCAACACGACTGTGGAATTTGAATAATTCCGATACATATTGACCTCAACGGGGCGGCGGCTTGCCCGCCGCCCCGCATTTGATGAACGAAAGGGCAAGAGTCCCTTTCTTTTTCGTTTTTGCACGCTGAAGCCGCCGCGCGGCACGGGAGACGGCTTCAGGATACAAAAACAAAGTCTTGCAAGGAACGGTAACGGTAAAGCTATGGAAAAAAACGATGCTATCATCGAAATGCGGGGGATAACCAAGGTCTTTCCCGGCATTATTGCAAACGACAATATAGACCTTTGCCTGCGGCGCGGTGAGATACACGCGCTGCTTGGCGAAAACGGAGCCGGAAAATCCACGCTTATGAGCGTGCTTTTCGGTCTTTATCAGCCCGAGGAGGGGAAAATATTCAAAAACGGCGTTGAGGTGAAGATAAACGACCCC
>CATYWI010000226.1 GCA_958414155.1 uncultured Anaerotruncus sp.
GAACTGACCGAGGACTGCCGTGCCGCATACGGTGCATCGTTCGGCAACGATCCCGCGCCGGTGAGAAAAGCCGGCGACGGTGTTTACTGCCTTGAACTTTGGCACGGTCCGACATGCGCATTCAAGGATATGGCGCTTCAGCTCATGCCGCGACTTTTGTCACGCGCGCTTGGCAAAACCGGCGAACACCGCACGGCTCTTGTGCTGGTGGCGACATCGGGCGATACCGGTAAGGCGGCGCTTGAGGGCTATAAAAACGTTCCCGGCGTTGCGATAAAGGTTTTTTACCCCGTCGATGGAGTGAGCCGCGTTCAGAAGCTACAGATGATGACTCAGGACGGAGACAATGTTGATGTATGCGCGATAAGGGGCAATTTTGACGATGCACAGTCCGGTGTAAAACGCATTTTTGCGGACGGCGCTATGCGCGAAGAGCTTGACCGCCGCGGATATTTCCTTTCAAGCGCAAATTCGATAAACTGGGGCAGACTCGTTCCGCAGATCGTATACTACTATGTAGGTTACTCAAGGCTCGCGGCGTCCGGCGTCATAAAGCCAGGAGACATGATCGACGTAGCTGTCCCGACCGGTAATTTCGGCAACATATTTGCCGCATACCTTGCCTGCCGTATGGGACTTCCGGTGCGCAGACTCATATGCGCTTCAAACTCCAACAATATCCTTACCGATTTTCTTTCCACGGGCGTGTATGACCGCAACCGTGCGTTCCATACCACCATGTCGCCGTCTATGGATATACTCATTTCAAGCAATCTTGAAAGACTTATCTATCTTATGACCGATGCGGAAACAACGGCATCGCTTATGAGCCGACTTTCCGAGACCGGAAAATATGAGGTCCCCGCGAGTGTTCTCGACAGGATACACGATAAATTTGTCGGCTTTTGTGCCGATGAAGCGGAGACTGCTTCTGCGATAAAGCGGCATTATGAGAGATATGGGTATCTTTGCGATACGCACACCGCCGTCGCACTTTCGTGCGTTGACAGATATTTGGCAGACTGCACCGGTTCGGATAGGCTTCAGGTTCTTACAGCATCGACTGCAAGCCCCTACAAGTTCGCGGGAGACGTTTTTAAGTCGCTTGCGGGTAAAGATGCCCCTGACGGAGCCGCGGCTCTTGAGGCGCTCTCGAAGCTCACGCACACGGATATTCCGGCGCCGCTTGCCGGGCTTGAAGAAAGACGCATAGTATTTGACCGTGTCTGCGACGTAGCGGATATGGCGCATGATGTGCTCAAGGCTCTGAAATAATAAAATGAGGCGCCGTGTGGCGCCCCCGGGATGTTTTTTCGTTCCGAGTGTATTGTTGTTTATCCAAAGCAGCGGCTTTTTGTCGCTGCTTTGGAGCGGCTGAACCCCAAGATCATATGTCAGTAACAGGGACACAGCCGTGGCTCACGTAGGTTGCGAAAGGCTCTCAGTCGTTGGCTCTCGGCTTGAAGGTCGAGCACTCGGTGGCGTCGCTTGTTGTGGCGCTGGTGGGACCTACAACGATCTGGTTGGCGGTGCAGTAGCAATCGCCGTTGTGGTGTGCGCAGTTTTTAACGTCGCAGACTATGCCTTCAATGTGCTTGCAGCCGCACTTTTCGTGATTTACGTTGGCGTTCAGCTTTTCTTCCATTTTGTTTTACCCTTCCTTGCTTGGTTTAAGGTGTCTGATGCCGGGCATCAGATATGCAGATATTACCGCCGCCATGGCGGTACGGGTATAGTATGTCCCGTATCACAGCTTTTATGCGCCGCGTGCGCCGCAGGAGGTTTGAAATGTCGTTATACACAATAGCCGACCTTCACCTGCCGGGTGCCGACGGGAAAGCGAAGTCGATGGAGGTTTTCGGTCAGCGTTGGTTCGATTCGCAGAACCGCATCGAGCGCAACTGGCGTGCGCTCGTGGAGCCGGATGATACCGTTGTTGTTCCCGGAGATATAAGCTGGGCGATGAATCTTCCGGAGGCGCGGGATGATTTTGCATTCATTGATTCCCTGCCCGGCATAAAATATATAGGAAAAGGCAATCACGATTTCTGGTGGGCTACCGCCTCAAAAATGAACGCCTTTTTTGCCGAAAACGGTTTTTCAACACTGAACATACTGTATAATAACGCTTATATAGCGGACGGAGCGGTGATATGCGGGTCACGCGGGTGGTTTTTCGATGAGGAATCGCAGAAGACTGTCGGGGATGTCAGCTGGGAAAAGATAAATAACCGTGAGACCATGCGGCTGGAAATGAGTCTCAGAGCCGCCGCAGAATTGCGCGACGCCTCAGGCGGACTTCCCGTTATCGCATTTTTGCATTTTCCTCCGGTGTGGAACGGCGCGGTTGCCCGAGGACTGGTCGATGCTCTTCATTCATACGGTGTGACACGTTGCTATTTCGGACATATTCACAGCTCCCGGGTCGGGCAGCAACCCTTCATGTTTGAGGATATCGAGTTCAGACTTATAGCGGCAGACCACCTTGCGTTCTGTCCCCTCAGGGTCCCTATCTGACATGTAAGTGCGCAAAACAGAAGAAAAATCGTTATTTTTATCGCAAAATCAGCCGAATTTCGATTTTAGGACTTGACATATAATAAATTTATAGTAAAATATATTAATGTGAAAAATTGTGCCCGCGCCTATACGGCATGCGGACGCGTTGTAAGAAAGGTATGGTCACCATGACAATCAGAAAATCAGAGATCAACGAAAAGAATCTTTGCACCGTTGAATTTTCGGAGGATGCCGCAACGCTTGAGGCTGAGAAGTCAAAGGTATTTCACGAGAAATCCAAGAACTTCAATATCCCCGGATTCCGCCGCGGCAAAGCTCCCCGCAGCATTATTGAAAAAATGTACGGAACGGGCGTGTTCCTTGAGGATGCCATCAACAACATCATCAATGCGCACTATTCCGAGATAGTTGACGCCGCCGGTAAGCAGGTCGTGTCGCGTCCCGAGTTCGACATCGTATCGATGGACGAAAACGAGATCGTTCTCAAGGCGGAAATGTATGTAAAGCCCGACGTTACCATTGAGGGTTACAAGGGCATCGAGGCATCGGTGGTTCTGGCTCCCGTTACTGACGAGGAGATTGACCGCGAGATCATGACCGTCCGCGAGAGAAACGCACGCGAGATCGAAGTCACCGATCGTCCTGCAGAAATGGGCGATACCGCTGTGATCGACTACGAGGGCTTTGTGGACGGCGTTGCGTTTGACGGCGGAAAGGATTCCGGTCATCATCTCAAGCTCGGCTCCGGCCAGTTCATCCCCGGCTTTGAAGAAGGCATCGTCGGCAAGAACGTAGGCGAGGAATTTGATGTGAATGTCACATTCCCCGAGCAGTACGGCGCAGCCGAACTTGCCGGAA
>CATYWI010000227.1 GCA_958414155.1 uncultured Anaerotruncus sp.
GCTGTCCCGATATTACAACTGTGAGCAGCGAATATACGATGCGTTGAAGCGGTATGTAGCTCAGGGAAAGCAGAAGCACTATAAGGTCGCTGGCAAGGTACACGGTCTGTATTTTTACCCTCATGAGCCGCGAAAGGCTCATCGCCAGTGCGTCATCACCACCGGGGGCACCGCCGGTTCGAACGCACAGACCTGCGCCTGCGCCGACAAAAAGAGCGCCGACGATTGAAGCTACCAACGGCATATTCGCAATTCCGGGAAACAGCGGCGGGAACAGCTCGCATATCTTATATGTAAGAGAAAAGCTGCCGGATGCGATTATTGAATACGCAATAAAGCTTCTTCCCAATGAACGCCAACCGAGTATGTAACAGGCGGCATTGAGGATCAGTCCGGATATTGCCGGTGAGATGTCAAGCCAGTGCTTGAGTAAAAGCGTCAGACCGAGGATGCCGCCTTCGGTTACGCCCGAAAGCGAGTGGACATTGTAGAGACCGAATGCGAGGATGGCGCCGCCGAGAATGTCGATGATACACGCACGGGGCGTGATATCAAATGACCGCACGAATGCTTTCAGCTTGCCGGAGTTTGGATTCCGTAAAATTTTTATGTCATTCCTTCCTTGCGTCTGTATTTGATCCGATGCTGACGGATCATCGACACAACGTATAATTATAGCACAAACGACGGCAAAAGTCAAATTTTATGGTCTTGTCAGTATCGGGCAAGCTCCGACACGGCGTTATGTACACAAATACTTCGCCAGTGTTCGCTCATATATGCGCTGACTGTACTGCAATATTCGCGCCTGCCGAACTCGGAGATCAGTTCTTCTTCAGCTTCTGTAAGTCCGTTCCCGAATATCAGAAAAGCTGTTCCGTCATCGCTTGCAAACGCCGATGAATCTGAGATATCATACGGTGAATGCGAAATAGCGCGGCAGGCGGCTATAAGCTCAGACAGCGAGTCGAAGCAGTACACCGTTCCGCGCACCCGAGCAAAATCGGTCGTTGCCAATTCGCTTGTACATTGATACCGAAGATCTGATGCCGGCTCATCGGCTTTGCTGTCGAGCATTGTCAGATATAGCTCGCATCCGCCTGATCTGCATGGATATAGCTGAATGTACACCCGCTCGCAGTCGGCATTAAAGCCTGTCTTTTTTCTGATCTCGCCCATCATTCCGCGCAGTGAGGTATGTATATCCGCGCCGGGGCAGGCATCTATTGTGTCAAGGTCATACTGCGTCATTTCCTCGTCCGAAAGCATGACCTTGAGTTTTCTTTCGTTTATAACGATAAGTTCCATTCCGGATGCTCCTTTCCGCTGCGGTCGTGCGGCGTCATGAATGTCGTATTCGGCACGTCTGCCGCCATTCACGCAGGGCTTCCTTAATATTATAATCCTTATCGCCCGAGAATGTAACCCCTAAAATAATGGAAATCGCAGTGCTTCATTCAAAAAGTCTGCCTTGCCATGTGTTTTTCTCAAACATCAGCTTGTCTATATCATTGATAACGGCGATCTTTCTGCGGCTCCATAGAGGCGCCTCAAGCGTGTCCGGCATTCCGTCTCCGGTGAGTCTGGCAATTACTGTGTCAGCCGGCAGAAGCTCAAGCGACGACACAACAAGATCTACATAATGCGATTGCGTGAGCGGCTGATAATTTCCGCTCCTGTACATTTCGGAAAGACGGGTATCGGACAGAACATGAAGCAGGTGCAGTTTTACCATACCCGGGCGCAGCGTTGCAACATCGCGTACAGTGCGCAGCATCATTTCGTCGCTTTCGCCGGGAAGTCCGAGTATGATATGCACGCATATCGAGATGCGGGGAGAGGAATTTCTCAGCCTTCGGTATCCTTCGCAAAAGGCAGCAAAATCGTGTCCGCGACCTATCAGCTTGGCTGTGCGGTCGTCAGAGCTTTGCAGCCCCAACTCGACGGTTAAGTCGGTCTTTTCGGCGATCTCTGCAAGCAGGGAAGTGACATCCTCAGGCAGGCAGTCCGCCCGCGTGGCTATATCAAGACCTACGGCTCCGTCAAATGACAGTGCATCATAAAACAGAGGACGCAGTACTCCGACCGGAGCGTATGTGTTGGTGTGCGCCTGAAAGTACGGTATCGTGCGGCTGACATCCCATTTTGATGCAAGGGCTGCGCGTTCGGCTGTGTACTGTTCGCGAACATCCGAGCATGATGGGATAGAGTCTCCGCTGCCGCGCGGAGAACAGTAAATGCAGCCTCCGGTGCCGCATCTGCCGTCTATATTAGGGCAGGTGAAGCCGGCATCAAGCGGGATCTTGACACATCTGCCGCCGTATTTGCGGCGGCAGTAATATTCAAATGTGTAGTAGCGTTTGTTGGTGTCGCTGTTTGCAAACGGATTGCTCAGCTTTTGCGGCGTTTTTTTCATTGCCATTTTACCCGAAACCGGGCTGTCGATAATGCACGGCAGCCCGGAATTTTTTATTTTGATTTGAGACTGCGCTCGGCAAGGATCTTTTCTATGGCTGTCATGCGGGCACAGCATGTCAGCACATCCATGGCGCACTGAAGCTCTTCATTGGACGGGAATGTCGGTGCAAGTCTGATATTTGAATCGTGCAGGTCATTTCCGTATGGATATGTGGCGCCGGCTGTTGTCAGCCTTACGCCGGCTGCAAGGCACATATCGTATGTTTTTTTTGCACATCCGTCGGGGAGGTAAAGGCTGATAAAGTAACCTCCGCGCGGACGTGTCCATCTTGCGGCGCCTGTTCCGTCAAGATCGCGCGACAGTGTATTGAGCGTGATCTCGAACTTCGGACGGATAAGTCCGGCAAGGACCTTCATGTGCTTGCGTATATTTTCTGCTGTGCCGAAATATTTTACATGGCGGATCTGATTTATCTTGTCAAATCCTATGGTCTGAACGCCGAGTATCGGCTTTATCTGCGCGAGGTTATTGTCTGACGCGGCAAATATCGCAACGCCAGAGCCGGGGAATGAGATCTTTGACGTTGATGCAAAGTAAAATACGTAATCCTCGGTCCCTTGCTTTTTACATTCGGTGAAAATGTCAAGCAGTGTGTCGGCATCATCGTAAAGATCATGCACGGCATAGGCATTGTCCCAGAATATTCTGAAATCCGGAGCCGCAGGCTTGAGCGCAGCAAAGCGGCGTACCGTTTCATCGGAATATGTAATTCCGTCAGGGTTTGAATATTTGGGGCAGCACCATATTCCTTTGATCTGAGGATCGGCGCTTACAAGCGCCTCTACGGCGTCCATATCCGGACCCGTGGCCGTCATGCTTACGGTTATCATTTCTATACCGAGCGACTGGCATATACCGAAATGACGGTCATATCCGGGAGAAGGGCAG
>CATYWI010000228.1 GCA_958414155.1 uncultured Anaerotruncus sp.
GGCTTTTTTCATTCCTATTTTACCCTCGGCTGCGCAGAATTAACCGCGCACTACACAAAAAAACACGGCATTTACGCCTTTCTATTGACTTTTCGCCGATATGAGGATATAATTATACCGAACATCTGCCGCAACTTTGCGGCTCACGATTTCCGAAAGGAATAAATACAGAATGAAATTATTGAAAGGTAAGGATAAAAACGGTAAGTCTGCTCCGGTAGCGGCGAAAACAGCCGCAGCTCCGATAGCGGAAAAGCCCCGGCTTTTGCTTATAATCAACCCCGTATCCGGTAAGCTCAGGGCGCGGGCGTCGATGTTCGATATCATCGGGCAGCTTTCCGCCGCCGGCTTTGAGACCACCGTTGCACTCACCGAGTATCGCGGTCACGCGCGCGAACTGTCGGCGGGCGCGGCGGCTGCGGGGTATGTCCGCATAGTCTGCTGCGGCGGCGACGGAACGCTGAACGAAGTGATATCCGGCGTGATATCGTCCGGCACGGCAATGCCGATAGGCTATATCCCCGCCGGCAGTACGAACGACTTTGCCGCAAGCCTCGGAATTCCCACCGCAGATCTTGCCGCCGCCGCGGCAGCGGCTGCGGGTGACGGCTCCATCACCCTTGATATAGGACGATTCGGCAGCGACCGTTATTTCACCTATATCGCATCCTTCGGCGCGTTCACCGCTGCGTCTTACTCCGCGCCGCAGAATGTAAAAAACAGCATGGGCTACATGGCTTATGTCATAGAGGGCATCAAGGAATTCTTCCGCATAAAGCCGATAAAGGTCAGCTGTGACAGCGGCGAGCAGATATACCGCGGCGATTATGTGTTCGGCGGCGTAACGAATTCCATGTCTGTGGGCGGCATGGTGAAGCTGAAGGGCGATGTGGTGAAGCTGGACGACGGACTTTTTGAGGTGGTGCTGATAAAGCGTCCCAAAAATGTAGATGAGTTCAACCAGATCGTTCAGGCGCTGCTGACGTCAAACCTCAACTGCAAAATGATAGATTTTTTCCGCGCGTCAAGCGTGCGCTTCAAGCTGCCGGCGGACACGCCGTGGACGCTGGACGGCGAGCGCGCCGAATGCGGTGGGAAGGTCGAAATATCAGTGATACACAACGCAATCAAACTTAAAAAATAAAAAAGGAATCAGAATCATGAGCGAAACAAAAAACACTGGCGTCGTGCCGGCAGAGGTCGATAAGAATATGACCGCTGCGGCTGCAGATGCCTCCGGTCTTGTGTGGCGCAACGCGAAGGATGTGCCGTTCGATATTTACGGACTTTACGAGCCGCGCGCCGAGGGCGCGTTCCGCCGTATGCCGGACGAGGCTGCGGCTGCGGTGAACGCAGGCGTAAAGCGCAACGCGCGTCACACGGCGGGCGGCAGAGTGCGCTTCACCACCGATTCGCGCCGCATCGCGCTGCGCGTGAAAATGCCGTATGTCACAAAATACTGCCATATGGCGCTGACAGGCTCCTCGTCCTTCGATATTTACGAGGACACGCCGGTCGGCTCGGCTTATGTCGGCGTTTACAAGCCTGCGGTGAGCATAACCGACGGCTTTGAACAGATATTCACGCTTCCCGACAGCCGCGAGCGGTCGCTGACGTTGAACTTCCCGCTTTATTCCCCCGTTTCCGAGCTTGAGATCGGACTTGACGCGGGCGCTTCCCTTTCGGGCGGCAAAAAATACACGGGCACCCGCCTGCCGGTGGTGTATTACGGCTCGTCCATCACGCAGGGCGCGTGCGCCTCGCGTCCGGGACTGGCGTATCAGGCTGTAATAAGCCGCCGCCTTGACGTTGACTTTATCAATCTCGGCTTTTCCGGCAACGCCCTCGGCGAGATCCCCATGGTGGAATATATGGCTGCTCTGCCCATGAGCGCATTCGTGTGCGACTACGACCACAACGCGCCCAACGCCGCGCACCTTGCGGCAACTCACTGCCGTATGTACCGCATGATACGCGAAAAAAATCCGGATATTCCCTACATAATGCTCAGCTTTCCGGACTTTGCCCGGCATCCCGAGGCAGAGTCCGAGCAGCGGCGCCGCGTGATAGAAGATACCTTCCGCTATGCCAGAGAGCAGGGCGACAGCCGCGTCTGGTACATTGACGGCGAGGGAATCTACCGCGACATGGAGATAGATGCCTGCACGGTAGATAGCGACCACCCGACAGACCTCGGGTTTATGAAAATGGCGGATGCCGTGGGCAGAATACTGCGCCGCGCCATGCGCCGCAATATATGATGATCGGCGGAGGCAGGACATGTCAGAAGAAGTAAAAAAAGAACAGTATGTTGAGGTAGATAAGAATCTTATCATCGAGACCTCGTTCCCGGAGACGGACGTGCGCTTCCACAGTGTGCGCGAGGAGCCGTTTGAGCTTTACAATTTTTACGATCCGCGCGGACAGAAGCTGTTCCGCCGTCTGCCCGAGGACGTAGCCGAGGCAACGTCAAAGGGCGTGGCGCGGCTCGCGCGCGAGACTGCGGGCGGCAGAGTGCGCTTTTCCACCGATTCGCAGTATATCCTCATCAAGGCGGTGATGCCCGTCGTCGGCAGAAACTCGCACATGACGCTCGCCATGAGCGCAGGCTTTGACCTTTATGAGGATTATCCGAGCGGAGAGTCGCGCTATCACCGCGTGTTCATGCCGCCTTACGATATGGACGGCGGGTATGAGCAGATAATCCGCTTCGGCAGCCGCCACCTGCGCTACTTTACGATAAACTTCCCCATACATTCCGCGGTGTCGGAGCTGTATGTGGGTCTTCAGGAGAACGCCGTGCTCGGCGCTGGGCTGAAGTATCTCAACCGCAAGCCGATAATAATTTACGGCTCGTCTATCGTTCACGGCACTGCGGCAACGCGGCCGGGACTTATATACACCAACATCCTCTCACGCTATCTCAACATGGACGTTGTGAATCTCGGCTTTTCGGGCAACGCAAAGGCAGAGGACGCCGTTATGGACTACATAGCGGCGCAGGATATGCTCCTGTTCGTGCTTGACTACGACCATAACGCGCCCAATCCCGAATATCTGCGTTCAACGCATTACAAGGCGTATGCCAAGGTGCGCGCGGCGCACCCGGAGGATATGCCCATCATCATGGTAACGCGTCCCAACGTGGCTACAAACGGCGCGTCTGCCATGGAGCGCAAGGATGTCGTCATAGACACATACCGTGCGGCGCGCGATGCGGGCGACAGGAATGTTTACTATGTGGACGGCGAGAGCTTCTTCCTCGGTAAATACGAGAACGAATGCACGATGGACGGCGTTCACCCGAACGACCTGGGCTTTACGCTGATGGCTGAAGGCATCGAGTCCGAGATCCGCCG
>CATYWI010000229.1 GCA_958414155.1 uncultured Anaerotruncus sp.
ATGGTTATATCCCCTTTTCAAGATGGATCATTATTGATTCAAGGTCCGTTTTCTCGCATCTGCGCCCGAGGCGCGGTGCATCGGCTGCGCTGACGAGCGAAGTAAAGCCGTCTCGCTCGCGGCGTTTGCCGAGGAAGTATTTTTCGTCCTCCGCGCCTTCGCCGTCACGGTATACGGCTATGCGGTATGAATCCTCAAACTCACGCGTGGGCGCATCGGCGATTATCTTCCCGCCGCGGATGTAAATTATATTGTGGGCGCATTTGTCGAGGTCGGAGGTTATGTGAGTGGAAAACAGAACGCTCTTTCCCCCGTCGCAGAGCGCGAGAAGCACGTCCAGCAGGTCGTCGCGCGAGACAGGATCAAGCCCGCTGGTCGGCTCGTCGAGCACGAGCAGTTCGGCGTTGTGCGACAGGGCGAGGACAAGAGAATATTTCACCTTCATGCCTGCCGAAAGCTCTGCGGGTGTTTTGCTTCCGTCGAGCGAAAACATCTGCATGTACCTGCGGTATGCGCTGTCGTCCCAGTTCGGGTAAAATGTCCTTGCTACCGCCGATATGCTGTTGAGCTTCTTTTTGAGGTAGTAGTTAACGCCGCCGGAAACGAATCCGGTGCGCAGCTTTATTTCCGTTTCATGCCCGCTGAAGGGAAGTCCGAAAAATTCGATACTGCCGCTGTCCGGATGTACAAAATTGAAAAGCGACCCAAGCGTTGTTGATTTGCCGGCGCCGTTGCGTCCTATAAACCCGGTTATCTTTCCGGCTTCAACGGAAAAGGAAACGCCGTCGAGCCTGAACGACGGGTAATTTTTTGTCAGTCCCCTGACCTCAAGAATGCCCATAGTACATAAGTCCTTTCATGTGATCGTCTTGTGATATTATAATGATATCACTTTGAT
Source organism: uncultured Anaerotruncus sp. (assembly GCA_958414155.1). The sequence continues at coordinate 899 of CATYWI010000229.1, forward strand.
TTGCTTTTGTCAATAGAAAAGAGGAAATTTCCGCAAAAAATTTCCTCATTCGATGTCAGCTCCAGCCCCAGAAGGCGCGATTGTCTCCGAGCGGGTCAATGCCGTATTTTATAAGAAGGATATTCCGCACTACGGCGTGGGTGAGAAGAAAGGCGATGAATATCCACATATGAACGAGCCGTACCTTGAATATCCTGTCCTCGCGGCGCAGGAGCGCGATAAAGGCGCGAAGGTCAAAATATGCCACGGCAAACACAAAAACGAGCATGCATATATTCTCACGCGCCGCATCGGCGAAGCGCAGGTGAAGCAGTGAGTCAAGCATCCGCGTGACGCCGCATGTGGGACAGTATATGTGCAGATAACGGTTCCAGAAGCAGAAAATAAAATTCTTCAGCGCGCCGTCCGCAAGCGCGCGGTATGGCATGAGCGCGGCGGCTCCCAGCAATATCGCGCTGTTGAATATGATGAAGCCCGTCCATTGCATCCTGCGGCGGTGTTCGGCGGGGGATATATTTTTGATCTTTTGAGTTTCTGTCCTCATGGGTACACCTGTTTTTTTCGGATTTTACATCTTTGACTTGAATTTCTGACGCCATTGTGGTATTATAATATCACAACACGGAAAGGATGATCCTTTAATGAAGAAAAAGATAAAGCTGTTTTCATTGGCAATAGCCGCAGCGCTCGTGATAGGCGCGGCGGTGCTTCCTGCGGTGGCATCGGAAAAGAAATATTCGTCCATGCTTGTTCTCGGCGATTCAATATCCACGGGCTACGGGCTTGAAAATTACACTCCCGGCGGCTCGCCCTACGAGTGCCGCAGTTACTGCAATATTCTTGCCGAATCGCTCGGACTCAAGGGACGCGACACCTATATAAACCGCGCCGTCAACGGCGACGCGTCCGACGATCTGCTTGCGCTGCTGCCTTCTGTCAGGAAACAGGCGGCAAAGAGCGATCTTATAGTGGTGTCGATAGGCGGCAACGACCTGTTGCACATTCTGCCCAAATTTGCGGCAAGTCTTACCGGCAAGGGCATATCCGGCATCGTTGACGCGGCAAATGCCATACTTGCAATGGATAAAAACGTTCTTGCCGACAAGCTCAAAAGACCGGAGACCACGCTTCCCATACTCACTGCCGTGGCAGAGTACTCGGTCAATCTCGGTAAGATAATAACTACACTGCACGAATACAATCCGGACGCGCGCGTTATCTTCCTTGCCCAGTACAATCCCATGGCGGGCGTTGCCGAGGCGGGGGCGTTCGGAACTTTTGCCGGGACGGTGATAGATTCACTCAACGCGGCGCTGCGCAGTGCCGTTGCCGCTTCAGGCTACGGCTATGAGGTCGCGGATATCCCGTCAGTCATAAACGTGAATGCCGAGGGATATACGAATATTTCTTCGCTTGACATCCACCCGAACGGAGAGGGACACGAGCTTATGGGCAAGTATATGGCTGAGTTTGTTGCCGCCGCGCCGGTGCCGGTCACTCCCGTAACGTCTGAGGAAAGCGAGCCTGTTACCGAGCCGACGACAGAACCTCCCGTAACTACCGAGGCTCCCGCCGCAAGCGCTGCCGCGACCGAGGCTCCTGAGACTACCGCCGGTGAAAAGCGCGGCTGCGGCTCATCCGTCGCCGCCGGCATACTTCTTGCGGTACTCGCGGGCGCCGTCTGTCTTGTGAAAAAGCGGAAATGAACCTGAACCGATAAATCGCGAAATACCGCGGGGAAATATCCGGGCGGTGTCCGGAAGATCTGTCCGATCTTTCAGACACCGCCCGAAGTCATGCCCTTCGGATTTAATTTCCTATATCGGCTATAAGCTTGTTAAGCATCGTCTGCAGCGATTTGCGGTTTGCGGAGGCGTTTGCCATGTACGAGCCTGTGTTGCCGGAGCATGCCTTGCGGAATATGTTGTTTACTTCTCCGAGAGAGGAGTAGAATATTCTGCCGAGGTCGAAGGTCACGGACGAACGGATGATGTCGTATACATTGGCGATCTTACCGTCGCTGGCATAACGGGTCTTCATGGTTGCTTCAAAGAGAACGGGTGTGATCTTGCGGTAGCCCTCGGAGCCCATTGCTTCAAGCACTGCGCCTACCATTGACGCATCGTCGCCGATGGACTTGGAGGCTACATAAAGCGAGCAGGGGAAGGCGAGGCAGGATACATAGTCCTTCTGATCCTTGTCGTATTTCGGAACAGGAAGCACACCGTAGTCGAGATTGTCGGAGAATCTGAGCTTTTTGAGCGCGACGTCGCAGCGGGAGATTATCATCATTGCGTTGCCGTCGGACATATATGCGCTTTCGGTAAAGTCGGTGATGAAGAACGCGCCGTTGCGGTTGGCAAAGAAGCTGCCTACCTTATCGGCGAGGTTTACAGCCTTCTCGCTTGTAAAGTCATCGGAGATCTTGGGCTTGCCGTCGGCATCGCGGTCAACGATGAT
>CATYWI010000230.1 GCA_958414155.1 uncultured Anaerotruncus sp.
TCTACCCCTCTTGTCAACCCCTTTTTTAATCTTTTTTTGTGTTTTTTTCGGTTTTTTATTGGTTTTCGGAGGTATACAATACTTAATTACTCCTTTAAGGCTATGAATTGTAATAAAGAAGCTCCCCGCACCGGCTGTAAGCACGATGCGGGGAGCAAAAATATTTTTTATTTTTTCCTCAATGTCTGAACGTAAGTCGCGACCAAAGAAAAATAATGAGCTGTCCGGGTATACCCGGTGTGTAAATGAGCCATATATTATAATTGAAGGTCAGCACGGTTATATGTATCGCGGCAAGCGCCGACCACATGAGCAGCGATATTATCAGATAATTTCGCCTGCGGTTGAACCATACCGAATTGAAAACGAGCCACACTATCATTGACGCCGGCACGCACCAGACAAATGAAAGCCAGTGGCGGTCAACGCTTCTAAAGGTTATATCAATAAAGACGAAGATGAGCGCCGCCACGAACCACACGAGCAAAACGCTCATGCCCGCGATGAGCGCGCGGTTCTTCTTTTTATGATCAGGCGCAGGAGTTGCCGGCTGCTGTTCGGTCGCCGCGGCAGGCGCCTCATGCTCCGACCGCACGAGATAATCGAGCGGCACGCCGAAAAGATCGGCGATCGCGGTAAGCGTTCCGATCTCGGGGACCGACTCCCCGCGCTCCCACTTGGACACCGCCTTATCCGAGTAATGCAGCTTCTCGGCAAGGTCAAGCTGGGTCATGCCGCTTGATGTGCGGAGCGCCGTTATATTTGCGGCTATTACGGATCTTATATCTTCCAAAGTAAAAAACACCGTCCTCAAAGCCCTGCCGGACACAATTCTACTGCCGATTCTACCGTTGGTAGAGCGCCCTGCGGCGCTTCTCTACCGGTAGAGAAGCATCAGGATACCGTAGAACGCCGCGCGTAGGTTGCGTGCGGCATCACATAACGGTATAATTATACCACAAATACACGCCGCGGTCAATCGACAGGCGGACGCCAAGGATGTATTTTGTGTTATATTTATATTAAGATTGTTTTAAGCGCACATCCGTGCAGATCATTCCCGAAGTGAGGACAAGCCATGAACATTCTTTACTGCGGCGACAAAAACATCGCCGCCGGGGTAGCGATATCCGCATACTCGCTTGCGCTCAACACGCGCGAGCCGCTCGACATTTATATTCTCACCGCCGCTCCGAAGGTCGAAGGGCGGACGATCGATGCACTGCCGCGCAGCTTTTGCGATGTGCTTTTGAGTCGCCTGAGGGAAATATCCCCGGGGACGCGGGTCCGTCTTTTTGATGTGACCGGACTGTTTGACGCAGCACCGCCCGCGGCAAACATGGGAACACGCTTTACGCCGTGCTGTATGCTGCGGCTTTATGCCGACCTCGTACCGGAGATCCCCGACCGGGTCGGCAAGCTCCCAGATCTTGCCCACGGGATCCTTGAACGCGCCGTCGCCGTATATCATGACCTCGATGTTCTTCCCCGTCGCCGCGTCAAGACGCGCTTTAATGTCGTTTACCACAGCAAAACAACGACGCGGGAAAAGCTTCACGCTCTCATCAGTCGCCTTGTTTGAACCGAGCAGTCCGTAGAATTCATTGTATCCGCTGCCGTCCACAGATTCGGTAAGTATTTCGTCAAGTCCGTAAACCGTGCCGGCGCCTGCTGCCTTGAGCTTACGGCGTGTACGTTCGCGCGAATGGATGTCGCAGGCAAGCACATCCTTTGCATAGTCAAGTATGGCGCACGGATCGTTTGCAAGTATCACCTCGCACTCACAGCCGCGGCTCTCGATCAGCTTTTTGTAGAAATCAATGTAGTTCACGCCGGTAAAGGGGTGCTTTGATTCTCCGAAAAGCTCGGTGAAGCGCGCCTCGGTCAGAACATCGGTGTAAGGATTCACCCCGGCTTCGTCAAGTGCGTCAAGATCGACAAGATGATTTCCCACCTCGTCAGACGGGTAGGCAAGCATCAGCGTGATTTTTTTCACGCCGTCGGCTATTCCGCAAAGGCAGACCGAAAAGCGGTTGCGCGAAAGTATTGGCAGAATAACGCCGATATGCCCGCCGGGGAATTTACGGCGTATATCCGCGGCTATCTGCGCCGTTGTTGCGTAGTTGCCCTGTGCGCGTGCGACCACCGCCTCGGTCACGGCGACCACATCGCGGTCGTGAAAGGGGATGTTCTCGCTTTTTGCCGCCTCAAGCACACTTTCGGCAACTATCGCGGCAATATCGTCCCCGCTGCGTATTATCGGTGCGCGCACTCCGCGCGACACGGTTCCTATCAGTCTTGTATTTTCCACGTGAGACCTCCATGGTATGTTTTTACACGCTTATTATACATCACATGAGGAGGATTGTCAAATAAAAGAGGAGATATTCCGCCAATTAAAAGAAACTTTACAAAAAAAATTTGACAAAATCTGCGCCGCGGAATATAATGTATCTTGCGGTATTAGCCGCCGAAAGGATGTAATCATAATAATGAGAAATAAATTCATCAGGCTGGGTACAGGACTCGCCTCCCTCTGCATGATAAGTGCGGCGCTCTCGTCGTGCGGCATATTCGGTAACGGTAACGGCACGGTATCGGGAATTCCCGGAAGAGACAGCGGCTCGCCGAGCGACAGCGGCGTAAATCCGCCCGCGATATCGACGACGGACACCCCGTCGTCAAGTGCCGCGTCCACAAGCACCGAAGCGCCGGTAACAACTCAGGAAGTCACCACCGAGGAGCAGAAGCCTCAGCACAAGGTCGAACAGATCGACGGAATATGGTACGTTGACGGCGTTCTTATTGCAAATAAAACATATCCCCTGCCGCGTGACTACGCGCCCGGCGGACTGCTCGATCAGGCGGAAATAGCATTTCAGGAGATGAAGAACGCTGCGGCGCGAGACGGCATAAAGCTGACGATAGTTTCCGGCTACCGTTCTTATACGAGACAGGAAACTCTCTATAACAAATATGTCGCCAGGGACGGCAAGGCGGAGGCTGACCGTTACTCGGCGCGTCCGGGATATTCGGAGCACCAGAGTGGCCTTGCCATGGACCTCAACTCGGTAGACGACAGCTTTGCTTACACCAAGGAGGCCAAATGGATCGCCGAGAACTGCTCAAAATACGGATTCATAATAAGATACCCCAAGGACAAGGAATCGATCACAGGCTACATTTACGAGCCGTGGCACGTCCGCTATCTCGGTGTTGAGCTTGCCGAGGCAATAACGGCATCCGGACTTACATTTGAAGAGTATTTCGGAATAACATCCTTCTACAAAGACTAAAAAATACGGACT
>CATYWI010000231.1 GCA_958414155.1 uncultured Anaerotruncus sp.
AGTCGAGCAGCTTCTTTCCGTAGCCCTGCCGCTTGTATGCGGGCGCAATGCCGATAGGGCCGAAGGTCATGATCGGCACCTTCCGTCCGTCGTCGCAGTCGATTTCCGCCCGCACATAAATGACCTGCCCGATCAGCTTGCCATTCAGTTCCATGACGAAGTCCAGTTCCGGAACGAAAGCCGGGTCATTCCGATAGCAGTGCAGCACATAGTGCTCCATGCAGCCGGGGCGGTAGACATTCCAGAAGGCCTCGCGGGTCAGATTCTCAACGGCTCTGTAATCGTCTTTCGTTTCGGGACGAATGGTAATATTATTTTCCGACATGGTAAACTCTCCTTTTAATTATAAATAAAATGATTTTTCATTGTCGGAATCCATACAAAAAAGATGAATTCCGAGAGCGGCGTTGAAGCCCGTTGCGGCAAACACGCTGAAACGCTCGACCACGCCGAAATATTCGGCAGGGACAATTTTCATGCCCATCGCACCGACGAGCATCATGCCGAGAGCAACGCCTGCGCATACGCCGTAAGAACGGCAATTCTTGTTTTTTACCCCTGCCGCGATGATCACGGTCAGCGATACGATGGACAGCAGCACCACCAAAGCGGTGACGACCATGTGCATCACATCCTGAAATGCGCCGGCGTAACCGCTGTCCGAAAGCGGGAACATCCGATAGCCGACTGCAGAAATCCACTCCATGACGGCGAACAGATAAATCCCTGTGCGGAGCAGTTTTGTCTTTTGCCCTTGTATGCCAATGCAAACAACGATCACACACACGACCTCGCACGCATTGTAAAGCGCACTCAACTGATTCCACAGTGCCAGCGACGGTGCGTTTGCGGCGCTCAGGTCGCTGACTGCCTGTGCCATCCAGTTATATCCGGGATAGGCGAGCGGTGCAAAAACCACCGCCGCCGTGTACGAAAGAAAGCTGACAATGCCGATCAGTCCCAATTTTTGTATCAATGGCTTTTTCATTTGCTTTCCCCTTTCTGTACATTGTTTCCGTGAACCATACGGAAAAAGAGGCTGACATGACTTTTGAGTTTTTCAAGGCACTCGCCTTCCTTTTCCGGTTGACGATCACATATGCCGATGAGCGTCAGAACCGGTGCAACATACATCATTGCCAATGTGTCGGGATCCTCTGCCGGGATTTCCCCCACGGCAATCAGTGCGCGGAAAATTCCGGCGTGATAGTCGATCATACGCTCCACATAGCGTTTTGAATACAGGTTCGCCAGCTCCGGTGAACGGAACTGTTCAATCGTCATCATGCGGCGGAAATTGCGAATGGTTTCATTATGGAGGGAGTAAACAAAAATCTGACGCACCTTTTCAAAGAGCGCGTCCTCTGTGATTCCGGTAAAGGTGGAAATATCCTGCGCGACATTCTGCACATGGATATTGATTTTCCCTGTGTCCGCCTCGTACTGCTTTGCCGTGGATTCCACGATGGCATCAAAAATTGCCTGCTTGCTCGGATAATGATTGTAAAGCGACGGTGCCTTAATTCCGACCGCCTTTGCAATCTCTCCAACGCTGACCGCATCATATCCGTGCGCCGCAAACAGTTCAAGCGCCTTGTCGATAATTTTCTGCTTGGTATCTTCCTGCTTCATAGTCATCCTCGCTAACTAACGTTCGTTAGTATAATTATAAACCATACCCTCACAAATGTCAAGCGTAAATTTATCATATGTTTTCATATCCGGCAAGCGCACTTACCGTCAATATGTAAAAATTCTTACGGTCTCCGTCAGCTCAGCACGCCGAAACCGGGGCGCTCATACCATTGACATCCCGGTTTTCAGAGCACAAATGTTTTCCTGTAACCTCTGCAAAAAACGCCCCGCGTGTGCGCCGTCCATCTGCGTATGGTGGAACTGAAAGGACAGTTTGAGCGTCGTCTTGAAAAGCCCCTTGTGATATTTGCCCCAGATGATAAAGGGATTATTGAAAATACCGCTGTTCATGCCAACGGCACCGTCTATCTCTGTATCGATGATCGCAGAGGTGCCGATCACCATGCTGTCGGTCAGATCGTGATTTTCACAGCTTTCCGCAACCGCGCGCGTCAGGCGCAGATAGTCGGCATTGAACTGCACAAGGCTGTTCGAAAACGGCACATCGCAGGAGCTGACCTCGCCTGCCTTGTTTTTCACGATGGTATTGACAGCGATGTTGTCGTATTTCAGTAGCTCACGGCCCCACAGGTACGTACGTTTTGCCAAGTACGCCGTTGTCTTCGCGGATGAGCTGTCCGAGAGAATCATATGTGTACCGGCAAACGACTGTACTTACTCCACGACGTATGTATGCGACACCTTGCCCATCCCCGCAGCCGCGCCAATGGCACGGCTATGGGGGAATACATCCTTAAAAAATCATGGGCATCATTAGATGGAACGAAAGATAATAATCATGCATATATCATATCACTTGCATTTCAACAGTCACAATTCGCCATAATTTATATTAGGTTCCAGCAGGATTATATCATATATAAATCACTCCTTGTCTGTTGCAGACAAATTATCGATATAAAAATCACTGAGAACCAAATTCCATATATCATCATGTGTTTGCTCAGCTATTGAGACACTGTATTTATACGCCCACATGATTTTTTGAGATGGTACAAGGCTCAATCTTCGATAGATGATATCAGCGCCGGGCCAGTTCATATCTTTTATCCACTCAAAGAGTTTAATAAAATATCTGTCTAATTCATCATCGCTTTTTGAGGCTAATACCTTAGCGCAGTTTTCCCACACCGACTTATCTTCAATTGGCATTATCAAGACAGATAAAAACTTTATCTTTTTTGCCATTTCGATTCCCGTGCTTTGGACTTCCGGGTCATTATTCCATGACAAATATCCGAAGATATCATCAATATTACATTTCATATACGTGTCCTCCTCAATTAATTTCAATAACAATCAAAGAAAGCGTTTGTGTCCAAATTGAATTGCCACCTTCGATCATCCACTGTTTTACTGTACCGTTAGTTGGAATAATGGTTACATGTACACCACGGTCATTTATTGCCAATAAAATTCCAGTTGCATTTACTTGCTCAATTGTCGTTAACACATATGGCACTCCGGGTTTTGGCGGTACAAGCGAAAATGACAGTCCATCATAATCAATGCCATTACGCGGAACTAAGTTTGTGTTTTTGGTTGCATAATACCTATATATTACTGTCGGCGTCTTGGGTGGTGTGGCAGTCTTCTCCGCCTCATCAGCTATGGCAACTTCCCTATTTTTACTACGCCAAACAGGC
>CATYWI010000232.1 GCA_958414155.1 uncultured Anaerotruncus sp.
ACTCATTTCACCATCGGGGTATGAAGCTACAAATTTGCAGAAACGTCACCCGAGTATAAAAAAACATTGACGGGGGGAGGGTTTTGTGGTATGATATTGGTGCTGTCGGTCGGACGGCAATTTTTTGCCTTTACGGGGGAGACAAGAGGGATAAAAAGCATCCTTCGTTGCTTTTTGGAATAATGAAATTACTCACACATAAAAATTTCACCTCGATAAATGACGCGGATATGACGAAAGGCTCGCTCTGGCGGAAGATATTCCTGTTCAGCGTGCCGCTTATGGCATCGCAGCTTTTGCAGGTGCTGTTCAATATGGCGGACGTCGCCGTCGTCGGCAACTTTTCAAGCTCGCAGGCTCTCGGCTCGGTCGGATCAACAACTATACTCGTAACGCTGTTTACCGGCGTGCTGATAGGAATGGGCAGCGGCGTGAACGTGCGCGTGGCGCAGTTCATAGGCGCGGGGGAGAAAAACGATACCTCCGAAACGGTGCATACGGCGTTTGTGATATGCACAGCGGCGGGCGTGCTGATAGCGGTGGCGTGCTTCTTCCTGGCGCATCCCATGCTTGCACTGATAAAGACAAAGGACGAGCTTATCGACGGCGCGGTGCTGTATTTCAAGATATACGCCCTCGGTATGCCCGCACTGGGAATATTCAACTTCGGCAACGCGGTGCTGAGCGCCGAGGGCGACACGCGCCGCCCGCTGGTGTATCTTACAGCCTCCGGAGTGCTTAACGTTCTCCTCAATCTGTTTTTTGTCATCGTGTGCAAAATGGCTGCGGAGGGCGTGGCGCTGGCAAGCATTATTTCGCAGTATCTTTCGGCGGCACTGATACTCATCCGTCTTTCGCACGATAAGGGGATGTGCGGCTTCTCATGGCGAAAGGTGCGCATATACCGCGGCAAGGCGGCAAGCATACTGTCGCTCGGCGTGCCCGCCGCGTTCCAGAACGCGATATTTGCGGTAGCAAACCTGTTTATACAGTCGGGCGTCAACTCGTTTGACCATGTTATGGTCGAGGGCAACTCCGCCGCAGCGAATTCCGACGCGATAATTTATAATGTAATGGCGGCATTTTACACCGCGTGCTCAACATTCATGGGTCAGAACCTCGGCGCGGGCAAGCGGCGCCGCGTGATGAAGAGCTACATAGTCAGCCTTTGCTACTCGTTTGTGGCGGGCGCGGTGCTGGGAATACTGCTGATGGTTTTCGGCGAGCAGTTCCTTGCGATATTCACACACGACCCGGAGGTCGCGGCGGCGGGAATGCACCGGATAATGATAATGGGCTTTTCGTATATGGTGTCTGCATTAATGGACTGCACCATAGCAGCCTCGCGCGGACTCGGTAAGAGCTTTGTGCCGACGGTGATAGTCATACTCGGCTCGTGCGTATTCCGCGTGGCATGGGTGTATACCGTTTTTGCGCATTTCCACACAATACCGTCGCTTTATCTGCTTTATATATTCTCCTGGTCGATAACGGCTATTGCCGAGATAACATACTTCTGCATTGCATGGCGCAAAAGCACGTGCGGCGCGCCGGAGCCGGCGTGACAGCTCATATCTCTGTACGTCGGATATAATAAACGGTAGTGTTAAAAACTCAAATTGAGTTTTTAGCACTACCGTTTTTTCTGAATAAACCGTGCGCGGAGCGCAAATAATATAACGATAGGACAGACGGCGCGGCTTTACATATCATATCCTGTGTGGAGCACGAAAAATGAAAAAATTCAGATCCTGCGGCAAAGCCGCCCGCGCCCTTCTGTCCGTTGCCGTCCTTGCTGTCCTTTTTGCCATCATGGCTCCGTTTTTTCCGATACACGGAGAAGCGGAGGTCTATAAAAAAGTCCTGCGCCTGCATGTTATCGCCGATTCCGATCTTCCTGCCGATCAGTCGGTCAAGCTGTCGGTGCGCGATGCCATACTTGACGTGATACCGTCTCTTCTTGACGGTTGCCGCGACCTTGACGAGGCGCGCCGTGCCGTCACCGACGGCTCGCAGCACCTGCTTGCGGCGGCGGACGAACGCCTTGAGGCGCTCGGTGCGTCATACGGCGCGCGCATTGAGATAGGTGAAGAATATTACCCCACACGCGAGTACGACGGCGTGCGCCTGCCCGCCGGAAGATACACATCGGTAAGAGTGATACTCGGCTCCGGCGAGGGCAGGAACTGGTGGTGCGTGCTGTTTCCGTCGCTCTGCCTTTCGGCGGCAAAGCGCTCGGCGCATCGCGCCGATGCCGGAACGCCCGCCGACGGGAACGACTACATCGCTGCGGGCTTTACCCCCGAGCAGTACCGCATGATAACCGAGACGGATGCGCCGAAGTACCGCATACGCTTCCGTATTCTTGAACTTATCGGCGAGATGATGGGAAAAAAGTGAGCATAAAGTGAGCAAAAAACGCTCAGAATTCCACCTCGTAGCCGTCATGCGCAAGGCATATCGGCTTTGAATGCACGCCCGCCTTCAGCACCGCCTCAAGGTCGGGACGCTTAGGTGAGGGATCAAAATAGTGATTCACCGTTATCTGCCCGGCAAGGCACGCCTCAAAGCGCGGGATGATGACCTCCGGATTGAAATGCACCAGCTCGGAAACGAGCATCGTTGACGGTTCGGTCATTATGATCTCCGGGAAATCGGCGGCGTCGCCCTGATGCAGGTCGCCGGTAAAGATCACGCGTTTGCCGCGGTCGGCGCCCGCGCCCTCGCTGGAGGCGTCTATCACAAAGGCATACGACGGGTGTAAGCCGTTCATGTGGTTCGTCGGAATGGCACGGACGGTAACGGTATCATCGGAATATACCTCGCCGGAGCCGAAAACGTGCATCCTTATGCGTTCGTCGTCCGGTCCCGAGAGCGAGGCGAGTATCATCATGTGTATCGCGTCGATGCATATCTGCTCGGGCAGGAATATATCGTAATCGGCATTTTTATAAAACCATGTGGTGATGTTTACGAGCATCGGCAGTCCGAAGGTGTGGTCGCTGTGGCGGTGCGTGACAAAAACAGCCGTAAGACCGTCCACGGGTATGCCGCGCGCACGCATAATATCGACCACGGGAGCGCCCGCATCGATAAGGTATCTTTTGCCTCCGACCTCAAGCAGAGTTGCGGAGCAGTGACGATCGGGTGACGGCACGCCGTGCCCGGAGCCGAGAAATGTGAGCTTCATTGTTTTTTCGTCCTTTCGCGAATTTCTTCAATATGATTATAATCCGCCGCGCGCCCGCTGTCAATAGGAGCGGGCGTTTTTTTGGATGTTTTTGTTCGTG
>CATYWI010000233.1 GCA_958414155.1 uncultured Anaerotruncus sp.
CTGCGCGGCTATTACATTATGGACGAACCCGCCGCAGATAAATTCGAGCGTCTCGGCATGGTGATATCCGCACTGCGCCGTCTTGATCCCGACCATGTGGGAATGATAAACCTCTTCCCCACCTACGCAAGCGCCAAGCAGCTCGGAACGACCACCTACAAGAAATATCTTTCCGAATACATTTCGACCGTTGCGCCATCCTACATAAGCTACGACCACTATCATTTCAGAAAGAACAAAACACCGCGCGCCGGATTTTTCACCAACCTTGAAAACGTGCGTTCGGCAGGCATCGGGGCAGGTCTTGACCAGATGCAGATAATACTGCTCACAAAGCACATGAGCTACGCCGACCTTACTCCCACGCAGATAGAATGGGAGGTCAATATGTCTCTGGCATACGGCATGAAGCGTATATCCTATTTCACCTTCTGGCTCGACAAGTCGCTGACCGATCAGGACTGGACCAACGCCTGCATGGACTACACCGGCAAGAAATATCAGCATTATTATGACGTGCAGGAGATAAACAAGTGGCTTCTCCCTCTCGGCAACGAGCTGTTCGGGAAGCAGTCAACGGCGGTATTCCATCTGCCATCGGGTGAAAACGGCTGCCGCGAGTATTACTCATACGGCGATCTCGGCGAGGTCGAGGGCAAACAGGCGGTCATAGGCTTCTTTGACGACGGCAGTTTCATGCTTGTAAACAAGCGCTACGATGCCGGCGAAAAGAACCGCATGAGCTACACACTTTCCGATCTTTCGGAGGGACTTGAGTACTTTGATACCGACTCGGCATCCTGGAAGAGCATCGACGGCACAAAATACGCCGCCAAAAACGAGGCGGGCAGGTACGTTATCACGCTCGATCCCGGCGCGGGACTGCTCATGCGCGTTTCCGATAAGTAAACTTGAAAGCTCTTTATATGATAAGAGGCACGATGGGGGTCGGAAAGACCTCCGTCAGCCGCGAGCTTCTTAAACTGCTCTCCGCGCTGCGGAACTGATAGCTTCGTCTGTCGATTTGCCCGCAACGCTTGACAAGGCGTGTCGTATTTGATATAATTATCGTATCCAAAGCGCGGGAGGCGGCGTAAAGATGGATCTTAACAAACTGATAGGTCTTGATTATTCATTTTATACATTGGCATGCGCGGTGTTTTTTCCGCTTGCGGCGGCGCTTGCCGTGTTTCTCTGTCTGCGCCGTGCAGGAACGGTAAGAAAGATCCTCGGGTATTTCATCCCGATGCCGATATATGTCGCGCTGTGCATCTTCGTGCTTTGCGAACCGCAGAATTCCGTAATCCCGCTTTTTCAAAAAGCGGGACTTGATGTGACTCTGCACCTTCCCGATGTGCTCGGCGCATTTGCCGCCGTGATGCTCGGGATCCTTTACCTCGGTATAGTCTCTCTCGCCTGCGGAGGCGGGGTAAAAAAACGCGCGGGACGCATCACCTGCGGTATCTTTACCGCGATATTCACCGCGTTCAGCGGCTTTCTTACGGTAATGCAGAACGTGTGCTTCCCGGAAGGCACAGTGACGATCCCGGAAATCGCAGACCGTTCGCCGGTGATAACGCTCGGCGAGACTTTCAGGCATTTCGGCATCGGCTTTGACTGCGATATCGGGCTTGACATCGTGATCCTTGCCGCGTTGCTCGTTTATCTAATAATATATTTTCTCACCTTCCTCGGCGCGGGACATACCGCCGACGAAGAGGAGCTTTCTGTCTCCGCGCGTCATGGGCGCGGCAACTACGATCCCGCCGTGGAACCATGCTGCGCGCTTTGCGAGAATGCGCGCCTCCTCAAGGACGATCCCGGCAATGTACTTTGCGACCGTGCAGGAGTGGTGAGCGAGGATCACTGCTGCCGCAGATTCGTATACGATCCTCTCAAACGTCACCCGGTGCGTATACCGCTGCCGGGGATGACGGATAATAACGATCATGAAGACAAGAAATAAGATAAAAGTCTGCCACGTACTGACCGACTCTGCCGTCGGCGGCGCGGGCAGAGCCGTTGCGGAACTTATTTCGGCTACCGACCGGGAACGCTTTGCGCTCTCGGTCGTTTTGCCATGCGGCTCGGCGGTGCGCAGACTGCTTGATGGCTCCGACGCCGAGCTGATAGAAGCGCCGTATATATCCGACCGCTCATACGACGCGCGCGCAATACCCGTCCTTTGCGGGATATTCCGCAGGATGAAGCCGGATATCGTCCATACGCATTCGGCTTTTTCCGCACGCATCGCCGCACGGCTTTGCGGCGTACCGGCAACGGTGATAACGCATCACTGCGCGGAAAGAGTAAAAAAAATACCGTTCGGCGGCATGATCCAACGCGCCACCGCAACACACGCCATAGCCGTAAGCCGCGGCGCGGCGCAGGCGCTCGCGGCATCGGGAATGCCGCACGAGATGATAACGGTCATTCCCAACGGCTCGTCGCCGCTTCGCACCGCCGGCGAAAATGAGCTTGACGCCATTCGCAAAAGGCTCGGAATACCGCGCGATGCATTTGTCGCCGGCATTTTCGGCAGGATAGAGCCATGCAAAAGCCACGAGGTGTTCGTAAAAGCCGCCGCGCTATGCTGCGCAAAAGCGCCGGATATGCGCTTTATTGTTGTCGGAGACGGTTCGGAACGGAAAAAGCTCATATCGCTTGCCGAAAAAACGGGGCTTGCCGGGAGTATGCACTTCTGCGGCTTCTGCCGGGATATCGCGCCGTATATGGCTCTGTGCTCGGTAAATGTCAATACAACGGTAAACGGAGAAGCCTCCAGCCTTGCGATCATTGAGGGAATGAGCATCGGCATACCGCCCGTAATGTGCGATACTCCGGATAACCGCCGCATGACAGCGGACTGTGGAGTGCTCACGCGTCCCGGCTCGGCAGCGTCTACCGCTGACGCAATAATGAAGCTGTACCGGGACCCCGAGATGAGAAAAAAGCTCTCCGCCGCCGCTGAAAAAAGGTACAAGGAACATTACACCGCAAAAATATTCGCGGGAAGGACCGCCGGTGTATATCTGCGCGTAATAAACGGAAATGCTTTTCCCGCAGGTCGGTCCCACGGTGGTAAATAAGCAGGACCTGCAGTGAATAATAAAACGCCGGGATCCGCCTGAACGGATCGGACGGAATACGTAAATTCTTACACTAAACGCAACCCTAAATTGCACTGTTGCATTTACTTTGATAATTTACGCCGGACTGAACATATCTCACGTCTCACGGATGCAATTTTACACTTGACAACCGTAGCTAT
>CATYWI010000234.1 GCA_958414155.1 uncultured Anaerotruncus sp.
AGACGGCATTTTTCAGCCGTGTCTGTTATTATCGGAATGTCCCTGCCGAAAAACGCCGCCGGAGGCTCGCGAAAGCAGAACGCCCCGGCAACGGTCCCGCTGTGCGCGGCAAGGCTAACGGCGGCATCCGCTATCAGTCTGTGCGCGGTGTGAAAGCCGTCAAAGCAGCCGAGAGCCAGCGCGCAGTCAAAACTGCCCTCCGGCGGACAATCCGTCGAGAGTGGAATAAACTCAATACCGTGCATACGGCGCCTTATACTCCGAGGTAATATTTGACCAGCGCCTCAAGCAGCTCGTCGCGGTCAAAGCGTGTAATGAGCGTGCGTGCGTTTTTGTGGTTGGTGATATATGTGGGATCCTCCGAGAGGATATAGCCCACTATCTGGCTTATCGGGTTGTAGCCTTTTTCTACAAGCGCTGTATATACCGCAAGCAGCGTCTCGCGTATTATGTTGTCGTTGTCGCCGAGACGTGTGAATTCACGTGTTTCGCGGTTAAGCTCTTTTCCTATTTCTTTGCTTATCATTCGTTGCGCCTTTCCTGCCCGCATCGGCGGGCAAATTATATTCCATATTAATTATAACCCATCCCGGCTCGGTTTGCAATACCTTTGTGCGGGTTTAATAAAAAAAATAATTTGAAAAGGGGCTGCCGCGCGTGTGCGCGACAGCCCCGCATGGATCGCTCCGCGGCGTGAGCTCACGCCTTTACCATGTCGAGAGGGATCATTATCCTTATTGTAAAATCGGAACGCTCGCTGCCATCCTTACGATATGTTGCATACACCGCAAAACCGACATATGTAACGCCGTCACGAACGACGATGCCGCGCCGCGGCGTTTCGGTGTACGAGATATATTTTGTTTTGCGGGTGTTGTAGATCGAGGCGTATTTGGCGTTTATGAGCCGCTCGACTTTTTCATCGTCTATCGTGAAGTCGTCAAGGTCGTCCGGGACTCCCCCTACCGTGAGCACCGCCAATTCTCCGTACTTGTTAACATATACGCGCATCCAGTCGGTCACGCACCCGCCTACGGAGTTGAAGTATGAAAGTCCGAAGCCGCTACCGCTCGTATCGATCTCGGTGTTGGCGTATGCGGAAACATCGACCAGGTCGTGTATTTTCTCCTCGACGAGGGTGCGTATCTTTTCGGTGTCCCCGTCCTCCGGCATGTCGATCACGGCAAAGTCAAAGGCTATCATGCTCAGCTTGCCGTCGGGTGTGATATATAGCTTTTTTTCCTTGTCCCCGTTCACGGTGTATATCAGAGACGATTTGCGCGATACGCCGGATGTGACCGTTTTTTCGTATTCAAATGTAAACTCGTTGCCGCATATGACCTTTTGCACCTCGCGCACAGCGTTTTCGTCGATGCTGTCGGTATTGTTGGAGCTTTGGTTCACAAGGATCCTGTCAAGCTCTGCGTCCGTCACTGCGGATTTGCTGCCGCACGAGCATGAGATCGCCAAAATACATACAAGAAGTAATGATAATAAGAGCTTTTTGTTCATTTCGGTAGTCCTTTCTGCCGCACAGGATCGGCGGCACGGTGAATGAAAAACGCGCGGAAATACGGATACTCTGAATTTCCGCGCGCCGTTGTTATCCCGGGGGGCTTGTGAGCGTCTGCGGGTATCGGTACGAACATATGGTCTATATTTACAATTGAATTATATCATGTCCATAACACGCTGTCAACACCCAAATGAGAAAAAATTCCGTATTTTTTATTTTGCAATAGAATATCTGAATAATAACATGATAAATCGCTGTGGGCAGCTCCATATATGATTTTCACATATAAGCGCATATTTTGCGGGAAAAGATTTTTCAAATTTTCCACTTGTTTTTTTGTATTTGCAAATGTATAATAAGGTGATTTTTCCGGGGAGAAAAAACAGATGAAAACGTTATCCAAAAACAAGTCGGGCAGCATCGCGCGTCCCGTGGAGCTTACCTCGGGCACGCCGTGGCGGGTGATACTGCACTATGCCGCGCCGATAATAATATCCTATTTTCTTCAGCAGATATATGTTCTGACCGACGCTGTGATATGCGGGCAGGTGCTCACAGCGGGCGAGGTGGCGGGAGTCAACGATACATTCCCGCTCACATTCTTCTTTTTGCAGTTTGCCTTCGGATGTACCGCCGGCTTCAGCGTGATAACGGCAAAATGCCGGGGCGCGGGCGACAGCCGCGGAGTGCGCCGCTCATTTGTCACGCAGATATATCTTTCGGTGGGGATATCCGCTCTTCTTACCGTGCTGTCGATAGCGGCGTTGCCGTGGCTGCTCGGTATCATCAACGTTACGCCCGAAAACCGCGAGGTCTGCGATGCGGCATACACCTACTGCGTGATAATTTTTGCGGGTATCGTGGCGCAGATGTTCTATAATCTCATCTGCGGCGTGCTTCGCGCGCTGGGAGATTCGGTGACTCCGCTCGTCTTCCTTATGATATCCACGGCTCTCAACGTCGGACTTGATATATGGTTTCTCGTTTCCTTACGCATGGGACCCGGCGGTGCCGCGCTTGCAACGGTGCTGGCACAGCTGCTGAGCGTCATTTTCTGCTTTGTTTATACATTCATCCGCTACCCGGAGCTTCGCATACACCGCAATGATCTGCGCATCGGTGGTGGGGATATCGCCGTACATATGAAGCAGGGGATACCGCTCGGTCTGCAATATTCGGTGCTTGCGGTGGGTATCATCGTGATGCAGGGCGCGGTCGTCGCGTTCGATCTGACTCCCGGCGGCATAATGGTCGCGGGAACGCCCGCACAGAACGGATACGGCGCTGCGAACAAGCTGATAAACTTCCTCATGGCGTTTTACAACGGGCTTGGGGCGGGGATACTCGGCTTCAACGCACAGAATTACGGTAAGGGAGAGTACGAGCGCATACGCCGCGGTACGCTCCAGACCTTTGTCATCATGCTCATC
Organism: uncultured Anaerotruncus sp.; assembly: GCA_958414155.1. The sequence continues at coordinate 2,947 of CATYWI010000234.1, forward strand.
ATATATGCTGTCTGCCTTGTCGCGGGATTGCTTTTATCGATAGGCGGCGCGTACCAGTATATATTCATGAGCGCCGACAAGGTATCGGCGGAGACGATAAGATTCGGCAACACCTATATTTATGTCGATATGATACTTTATTTCATCCTCGGCGCGCTTTTTGTTACGCGCAGTGCGTCGCAGGGGATATGCCGCTCGGGCTACGTGCTTGCGGCGGGCTTTGCCGAGCTGGTAGCGCGCGTTCTCATCTGCGCTTTTCTGCCCGCCGTTGTCAACGGCGGCGCGGTGGATTCCACAGCCTCGCTTGCGGCGTT
>CATYWI010000235.1 GCA_958414155.1 uncultured Anaerotruncus sp.
TGAAGCGGATGTGAACGTCAAGGTCGTAAAGGAATTCACCAAAAAGGTGACCGAACGTGCGGTCGGCACAGAGGTGCTTGAGTCGCTTCTGCCGGCACAGCAGATAGTTAAAATAGTAAATGAGGAGCTTACCGAGCTTATGGGAGGCTCGCAGTCAAAACTGACGATTGCCTCCAATCCGCCCACGGTCATTATGATGGTCGGACTTCAGGGCGCGGGTAAGACCACGCATGCGGCAAAGCTCGCCGCGATGTATAAAAAGCAGGGCAAGCGTCCGCTGCTCGTTGCGTGTGACGTTTATCGTCCTGCGGCTATAAAGCAGCTGCAGATACTCGGCGAGCAGATCGGCGTTCCGGTGTATTCGGAGGGGATCGACGTTTCACCCGTAACTATCGCGAAAAACGGTCTTGCGTATGCCAAAAAGAATTTCTGCGATATGGTGTTTATCGACACGGCGGGACGTCTGCATATTGATGAGGCGCTTATGGGCGAGCTTCAGTCGATAAAGGCGGAAACGTCTCCGACGGAGATACTCCTTACCGTCGATTCCATGATAGGTCAGGACGCCGTAAATGTTGCGGAAAAGTTCAATGAAATGCTCGATATCACGGGCGTGATCCTTACAAAGCTCGACGGCGACACGCGCGGCGGCGCGGCGCTGTCGGTCAGATACGTTACAGGAAAGCCGATAAAATTTATCGGAGTCGGTGAAAAGATCGATGCGATAGAGCCGTTTTACCCCGACCGTATGGCAAGCCGTATACTCGGCATGGGCGACGTGCTCACGCTTATCGACAAGGCGCAGGCGGCTTATGACGAGAAGCAGGCGGAGGAGCTTGAACGCAAAATACGCGAGCAGAGCTTTACGCTCGACGATTATCTCGATCAGTTTGCGCAGATCAAAAACATGGGCTCGATGGAGCAGTTGCTCGGTATGATGCCGGGCGTCAACGCCTCGGCGCTAAAGGATGCAAAGATCGACGAAAAGGCTGTGGCGCGCACCGAGGCGATAATCAAGTCGATGACTCCGCGCGAGCGTGCGAAACCGGATATCCTCAATTATTCCCGCCGCAAGCGTATCGCCGAGGGCAGCGGAACTTCCATTGAGGATGTCAACCGACTTCTTAAGCAGTTCGAACAGACAAAAAAACTGATGAAGCAGTTTTCGTCCGCAGGCAAATTCAAAGGCGGACGCAAGAAAAAAGGTATGAAATTCCCGTTTTAAGGATTTTCAAAGATAAATAACACAAACATTTTCGGAGGAAAAAAACAATGGTTAAAATGAGACTCAGAAGAATGGGCGCCAAGAAGCAGCCCTTCTATCGCGTTATCGTCGCTGACGAGCGTTCGCCCCGCAACGGCAGATTTATCGAAGAGATCGGATACTACAATCCCCTCACCGAGCCGTCTGTTATCAAGATCGATGCCGACAAGGCAAAGGAATGGATAAAGAACGGTGCACAGCCCACCGAGACTGTCAAAGTCCTGCTCAAAAAAGCCGGTATCGTTGACTGATAGTCGGTAAACCGGATATGGAACTCGAAAAGATCGTTGCCGACATGGCAAAAGCCATTGTCGACACGCCGGACGCGGTAAAGGTCATGCGCACCGACAACGGGAGTGACGGCAGCATAGAGCTTGTGCTTACGGTCGCGCCCGATGAGACCGGAATGGTCATCGGCAGACACGGCAAAATAGCCAAGGCTATCCGCACCGTTGTCAAAGCGGCGTCTGCCGGTTCCGGCAAAAAGGTTACGGTAGAGATCAAATAATTTTGCGCGGCGGATGTATCATCCGCCGGCGCATCACCGAGGTACGGCACCAATGACGCGGGATGAAATATTCTCACTGCTTGAAAAAAATCAGATAAGCATGCGCCCCGACGACGGGGCGGCGATATCCGTTATCGAGAAATACGTAAACGGCGACGGCGGAGAAACGCAGGTCGCCGGAGAGGAAATGGCGGCTCTTGACGCTGCCATAGACGAGGCGGCGGACGCCGCCGAAAGCGTATACCGAGACGCGGAAGAGGTTATAAACGACACGGCGGCAACGATACGCCGTCTTCTTGACGGCTGGAATGCCAGGGCTGTGCTGCGCGATTTTGCTTTTTCGTATTCTGCGGAGGAGCGCAGATATGTCGTCAATTCCTTTATCGATATGTGTCCTCGCCTGAGGATCGGTATGTCTGAAATGTCCGTGCTTTCCGGACGTGCCGGCGAGGCGGCTACCATGCTGCGCGACTGCTCGGCAAAGGCGCAGATGCTTGCATCCGAGTTGAAATACGCTTCTCTGGCGGCGTGGATCTGTGAGGATTCCGCGCTTGCGGAGGAAAGACAGGCGCTCTCCGACGAAACACGCGAACGCGCAATGGCTGCCGACAAGCTGGCAGCGGAGATAATGCGCGTCATACGCTCGCTGTCTGTATCAATGTCAGCCGTGTCGGCTGCGGTCCCACAGGCATCGGCGGCGCTTTATATCGACGGCGCGGAAGGAGACGCAGCCTCTTCAATGCTGATATCTCCCAAAAGGGCTGCCGCGGCGCTTTCGTGCGTTCTCAGCGCTATCGGCGCGGCAAGCGCCGACCAGCGGATACCCGACTGAAAAATCAATACATATTACCGGATACAAAATATTCAACGAATTCAGGGTTGAATATTGAAATGTATCCGGTTATGTTGTATAATAAATATGCGGATAAAACAATTCCGCAACTGGAGGATATAGCAATGCCAAAATATCTGTTGGCTTTGGATCAGGGCACCACAAGCTCACGGTCGATAGTTTTCGATCTTTCTGGAAGAATAATCGCGTCCGCGCAAAAGGAATTCCCTCAGCATTTCCCGCATGACGGATGGGTCGAGCACGACCCGTGCGACATATGGGATACACAGCTTGCCGTGGCGCGCGAGGCGTTGCTGCGCGCCGGCATGGGCTCGCGCGCGGAGCTGTTCATCGCGCAGATGCAGGACGTGCTCGGCCTCGGCGCGGAGAGCCGCATGAACACGCCCGGCACGGCCGCCGGCAACTGGGTCTGGCGGCTGCTGCCCGGTCAGGCGGACGCGCGTACGGCCGCGCGCCTGCTCGCGCGCACGCAGGCGGCCTGCCGCGCATAAGAACGAAAAAGGAGCGGACACCGTGATCGGTGTCCGCTCCTTTTCTATGGACCTCAGATGATCGCGCGCACCTGCTCGATGAGCGCGCCGTAAAACAGCCGGTATCCT
>CATYWI010000236.1 GCA_958414155.1 uncultured Anaerotruncus sp.
GGGGAGCAGGTTAAGGATGAACTTTCCCTTTTCGTTGACTACGGTGTGACCCGCATTGTTGCCGCCCTGATAGCGGACTACAATGTCATAATCGGCGGAAAGCAGATCGACCATACGGCCCTTGCCTTCATCGCCCCAGTTGATACCTACGATAGCTGTTAACATTTTCTTGTACCTTTCCTGACTTTGAATTATATATTATAATTATATTTGAAGAAATCAGTCGTTCTTTTCCTTGCGGCGGTCGCGATGGTCGATCGACGCGCCGATAAACCCGAGAAAGAGCGGGTGCGGACGGTTGGGACGGCTCTTGAATTCCGGATGGAACTGTACGCCTACGCGGAAGGTCACGCCGGGGACCTCTACCGTTTCAACGAGCCTGCCATCCGGCGAAGTACCGGAGATCTTCAGCCCTGCAGCCTCAAGCTCGGCACGGTATTCGTTGTTGAATTCATATCTGTGGCGGTGACGCTCATGTATCAGCTTTGCGCCATAGCACTTTTCCATCTCAGTGCCGGGAATGATGTGGCAGGGATAGCTGCCGAGACGCAATGTGCCGCCTTTGTCTATTTCATCGTTCTGACCGGGCATAAAATCTATAACGCGGTGGGAGGAGCTTTCGTTGAATTCACGCGAATCCGCATCGGTCCAGCCGAGAACGTCGCGCGCATATTCGATAACGGCGATCTGCATTCCGAGACAGATTCCAAAGTAGGGCATGTTGCTTTCGCGCGCATACCGCGCGGCGAGTATCATGCCTTCAATGCCTCTGCCCCCGAAGCCGCCGGGAACTATTATGCCATCGGCAGCGCCGAGGATGTCTCCCACGTTGTTCGGGGTGAGCGTTTCGGAATCTATCCAGTCGATCTTCACCTTGGAGCCAAATGCGTATCCCGCATGGCGCAGCGCTTCCGCAACAGAAAGATAGGCGTCGTGAAGCTGGACATACTTGCCCACGAGCGCGATGTGTACCTCACCGTCACAGCGGCGGATGCGCTCGACAAGCTCCTCCCATTCGGAGAGATCGGGCTTTTTGGCTTCGATACCGAGCTTTTTGCATACGATGTCGGAAATATTTGATTTCTCAAGCATAAGCGGCGCTTCGTAGAGGATTGGGATCGTCACATTTTCGATGACGCACTCCCGGCTGACGTTGCAGAAAAGAGCGATCTTTTCAAACATGCCCTCGTCCTCAATGTGTTCGTCACAGCGGAGAACGATGATGTCAGGGGAGATGCCCATTCCCTGAAGCTCCTGTACCGAATGCTGAGTCGGCTTGGACTTGTGCTCGCCGGAGGCGTGGAGGTACGGAACGAGCGTGACGTGAATGTAAAGTGAGTTTTCACGTCCCACCTCGCGCCCGACCTGACGTATGGCTTCAAGGAAGGGTCTGCTTTCAATGTCGCCGGTCGTGCCGCCGATCTCGGTTATCACCACATCCGCCGAGGTCTTTTTGCCCACGCGGTAAATGAAATCCTTGATCTCGTTCGTTATGTGCGGAATGACCTGCACGGTGCTGCCGAGGTATTCTCCGTGGCGCTCTTTGTGAAGAACGTTGGAGTAGACCTTTCCGGTCGTGAGGTTGGAATATTTGTTGAGGTCCTCGTCGATAAAACGCTCGTAGTGACCAAGGTCAAGATCGGTCTCGGCACCGTCCTCGGTCACATAAACCTCGCCGTGCTGGTAAGGGCTCATGGTGCCGGGGTCAACGTTGATGTACGGGTCGAGCTTTTGTGCCGCGACCTTAAGCCCGCGCTCCTTCAGAAGGCGCCCGAGCGACGCCGCCGTAATTCCTTTTCCGAGTCCGGATACGACTCCTCCGGTTACAAAAATGTACTTAGTCAAAAGCTCACATCCCTTCGATCATGCAATTTAAGATTTCGATTCTTTCATTTTGACCGCCCGTCAAGCCTTGGCATGTCCGTGCGCAACGCCTGAGGCGACCAAAACAAAATACCATATTATTTTATCATAAAATGCATGTGAGCACAATAGGAAAACGCAAATTTCCGACATTTTTTTGCAGTTTTTTGGCTGCGGATTTACCCGAGGCGGTATTTTCCGTTTCCGGCGAAGCAAAGCTTCATTCCGAAAAAGGCGGAAAGCGCATTTACAAGGTAATATGTGTCAAGCGCGCCTGCCGTTTCAAACGATGAATGCATTGCAAGCTGTGCAAGACCGATGTCAACTGTATTCAAAGAGACCTGCGTATTTGCAATGTTTCCGAGAGTGGAGCCGCCGGGCATGTCAGCGCGGTTTGCATAATACTGGGTGGGGACGTTTGCCTTTTCGCATACAAGGCGGAATATCCCCGCCGATACTGCGTCGGAGGTGTAGCGCTGGTTGGCGTTGTATTTTATCACTATGCCGCGGTTCATGAAGACCGAGTGGTTGCGGTCGGCATATTCCGTGTGGTTGGGGTGCACGGCGTGAGCGTTGTCGCAGGAAACAAGGAAGCTGTTTGCTATGCGGCGGCGGTGCTCTGCTGGCGACAGGCCTGCGGCTCCGCTTATGCGCTCAAGCACGTCGCAAAGGAATGTTGACGCCGCACCCTGCTTGGTCTGGCTGCCGACCTCCTCATTGTCAAACAGGCAGAACATCGGGATCGCCCCCGATGCCTCACCGCTCTTGCCCGACTCAATGAACGCGCAAAGCGACGCAAAGACGCACTGGAGGTCGTCAAGGCGCGGGGCGGAGATCATGCCGTTCCATTCTATTCCGCGCTGTGTGTTGTATACAAAGAGGTCGGTGGTGAGGATATCGGTATCCCGAACGCCGAGTGCCTCCGCAACACGGGCGCGGAGCGTGACCTTTTCGCCTTCTCCGAGCGCATACAGCGGGAGCATGTCAACGGCGGCATTGAAGGACGCGCCGTCATTGGCGTTCCGGTTCATATGGATAGCGACATTCGGTATCAGGGCGACGGGGTCGCAGAGATCTACATTTTTTATTTCTATGCCGTCGGCGGTGCGAAGCGTTACGCGCCCCGCGACCGAAAGCGGACGGTCCATCCAGCTCGAGCAAAGCATGCCGCCGTATTTCTCGGTGGAAAAGCGGATGTAGTCCTTGCCGTCAAGTTCGGAGTTTTCTTTAATCTTGAAGGCGGGGCTGTCGCCGTGCGCCGCGGTCATCATGTAGCCGCAAAAATCATCTGCGGGATAGCGGAAGGCAATAAGTGACGAGCCGTTGCGTGTGGTGAAATAACCG
>CATYWI010000237.1 GCA_958414155.1 uncultured Anaerotruncus sp.
TACGCCCGACCGAACGCACAGTGGCTGAGCGTATACCGCCGCGTATAGGCGTGCGGCGCGGCGCGGCGCTTGAAATGCCTCATGTTATGCTTCTTATTGACGATCCCGCCGACAGTGTGCTGTGGCGCTTCTCCGGACGCAGTGCCGATGCATACGATTTTGACCTCATGGAGGGCGGAGGTCATGTGCGCGGCGGATTTGTGGGCGCTACCGAAATGCAGGATGTGAACGCGGCGCTCGATGAGCTGCTTGCGGGCAAGGACGGAAGCGATGCGCCGATCCTTTTTGCCGTCGGCGACGGGAACCACTCTCTGGCGACAGCAAAAACGGTCTGGGAGGAATACAAGGCGGCTGGCGCTCCCGCGGATCATCCCGCACGCTACGCGCTTTGCGAGGTGGTGAATCTTCACGATACCGCGCTTGAATTTGAGCCGATATACCGTCTTGCCTTCGAGTGCGACACCGGCGCACTCATTGCAGGCTTCCGCGATCATGCCGAAAGGCTGTGCGGCTGTGAAGCGGCGCAGACCTTCCGTATCGTCACCGCAGAGGGCGAGGAGACCGTCACTGTCCGCCATCCGGAAAAAACGCTGTCTGTCGCGACCCTTCAGGACTACCTTGACTCATATGCCGCCGCGCATCCGCTTGAGCTTGACTACATACACGGCGAGGCTACGGTCGTTTCGCTGGCGGCTGCTCCCGGCAAGGTCGGTTTTCTGTTTGACGGGATCAGAAAGAACGAGCTTTTCCGCGCCGTTGAGCGTAGCGGTGCGCTCCCGCGCAAGACATTTTCGATGGGACACGCCGCCGACAAGAGATTTTACCTTGAATGCCGCCGCATAGACGGCTGAATGCCCGAAAGTTAACATATTTATTACCACACAGCCACACGGTGTGCGACTGTGTGGGGTATAATATCCGGACCCGATCGGTTCGTTATCCAAAAAAGAAAGGAAGTTGCATATGAAAAAAAGATTCGTTCTTAAAGCCATCCCGGTATTTTTGCTGGCACTGCTCATGATATGTCCGCTCCTTACTGCGTGCCAAAGGCACGGCGGCGGGGACGATACATCCGGCGGCACGTCCGGCGGGACGGGAACAAGCTCGCCCGATACGACCGTGGTCACGCTACCCGACACCGAGAGCGGCAAACTGCTCCAGACATTTATTGACGCGGCTTATGCTTCCGGCAGCGGACTTACCGCACTCGATGACAACGCAAAAAAGCTTGTTGCGGTATGGAGCGAGGTCGCATCCGACGCCGAAGCGGTGATGAACAGCGTCTACACGCAGTTCGCATCCGGAGACGTCAGCTATGAACGGCTTGCGTCACTGCTGAAGTCCTTTATGCTCATAGATGCGGCGCAGAGCACGGCTTCCTCATTGCTTTCAAAGGCTGATTCGATACGCGCCGGTCAGACGGCGCTTGAAGCGTTCAACGCCTATGTGGCTGCCGGTAAGTATATGCTGGCATCGCGCGAGGCGGCACAACTCGCCGCCGGCGATAATGCCGCGCGTACCGCGGCGCGTGCGGTCATGGAGGCACATGCTGACGATTTCAAGGCGGGCATTACCGCCGCAGTGACCGAATATATGGTACGGTATGAGATACCCGAGGGAAAGAGCTATCTTTCCGGGCTTTCCGGGCTTGGGCTTGACGCTTATGTGGCGTCGGAGAGCGAACGCCTTGAGGCGTATCGTGTCTCTCAGGAGGACGATCTGGAAAAGGTCACGGTCTCGCAAACGCTTGAAAATATATACACGCACTGTATGATCGCATTCCCGGAGATCAACTTTGCTTCATCCCGGACTTACCGCAAGTGCGGCGACGATTGCCTGACCTACCACGAATCCATGTATCTGCTCAACTCACTGTACGAGAAGGGATATATTCTGATCGACGCCAATATGCTCTACGATGCGGAAACGGGCAAGTCGGTCAGGACCATGATGCTCCCGAAGGGCAAAAAGCCGCTGATTCTGACATTTGACGATGTTACCTACGATTCGCGCAAGCAGGGCAACGGCATGGTGGACAAGCTGATCGTTGATGAGGACGGATATGTCTGCACCTATACCAAAATGAAGGACGGAACCGAGGTCATATCGTATGACAACGAGCATTTCCCGGTCATAAACGCGTTTGTGCGCGAGCATCCGGATTTCACCTTCCACGGTGCGCGCGGAACTATTTTCTTCACCGGATTTGACGGTATACTCGGTTACAGAACGCAGTCCGAGCCGCTTACCGAGGCTGAGGCTGCGCTGGGACTTGACCGCAATGCGGAAATAGCCGCTGCAAAAAAAGTTGTGGCTGCTATGAAGGAGGAGGGCTGGACCTTCGGCTCGCACAGCTACAATCACCGCCATATGACGCGCATGACAGCTGCCGAATTCAAAAAGGATACCGATATGTGGCGTGAAGAGGTTGGCTCTATCGTGGGCGAGACTCAGCTTTTCTGCTGGCCTTACGGCGACCATACCGATTCAAGGTATAACGCGAACCTTCGCAAGGGCGAACTTCACAAATATCTTTACGACAACGGCTTCCGCATATTCTTCGGATGCGGCTCGGCAAGGTATGTTGCCAGTGAACCTGACGGTCTCGGTATATTTACCGACCGCAAGGGAATGACCGGCAATGTGCTTTACTATATTGAAATGGAGTACAAGACATACCTGAGAGATTATCTCTATCTCATCGATCCCGATAAGATGTGGGATCCTCTGCGCCTGCCATACAAGCATATGCCGCCGTATAAGAGCTGAATATACGATAATGACCGGGGCGTTGAAAAACCAGTTCTGAGTTTTTCAACGCCCCGGCGTTTTTAAGGTGCCCTCGCGCTGACGCGCGTGAGCGCCTTCTTTTTTTATCTCCGCTTTTATACGACATATTTATCGCGCGGCGTGGTGTATACTTTTATTGCAGGGAGGGCGCGGCATGGGTGAGACGGTTTATGCGGATGTTCTGTTCATAATAAATTTCAGCATGGATTTTCTTTGCTTTTACATATGCTCGCGCGTACTCGGCTATCCGCTCCGGCTGGCGCGCACGGTCTTGGCTGCCGCAATGGGCGGCGTCTATTCTGTGCTTATGATATGGTGGGATCTTCCGGGCGCGGCGCGCCTGCCGCTTGACGTCGGCGTATTGCTGTTGATGTGTGCGGTGGGGCGGTCACGCTCTGGCGACGGCATC
>CATYWI010000238.1 GCA_958414155.1 uncultured Anaerotruncus sp.
GAAGAGGAAAGGAAATGTTACTTCATGCCGTTCTCGTAGGCCTCGATCATCTTCTTGACCATCTGACCGCCGATAGAACCGGCCTGACGGGCAGTGAGATCACCGTTATAACCCTGGTTGAGAGTTACACCAACATCACCGGCAGCTTCCATTTTGAACTTTTCAAGAGCAGCCTTTGCTTCGGGAACAAGATTCTTATTGTTAGACATTTGAATTTCTCCTTGTGTGAGCAACCGCATACGCGGACGCTCGCGATCTATATTAATTGAGTCCGCGTATTGCGTTCTCTGCTACTATTGTGCGCCGCATGCGAGCCTTTATGAATGCCAATTTTTATCGCCGTTTAAGCCGCCGACTGTTGACAAAAGCATTCAAAAGCTGTATAATTAAAATAATAGAATAAAATATAATCCGAAAGGAAACGATCATGAACAGGATGACCAAAACACTTGCGGCGATCATTGCCGTACTTATGCTTGCAACAGCCTTCACCGCCTGTGCCAAGCCGCAGGGCAATACCCAAACCTCCGGGGACGATACAACAACCGCGACTCCCGAAACGACCAGCGAATTTGTTGACGACGATCTCTCGGACGATCTCAAGATCAACGATACCGTAACCTTCCTTTACTGGAAAGACGTTGAACGCCCCGAATTCTTCGTTGAAGAGAGCGCGGATGACGGCAACATCGTAAACACCCGTATAAGCGAAAGAAACAAAATAGTTGAAAGCCGCCTCGGCGTGACCCTTGAATGGGACGGCGTTGCCGGAAACTACGGCAACCAGAAGGGCTTTGTCGAAACCGCCAACAACAGCGTTGTTGCCGGCGGCGGATATGACATATTTGCAGGCTACAGCATGACCGGCGCGACCCTTGCCATGAATGGTCTTGTGCAGAACCTGCTCGACCTCAAATACATCAATTTTTCAAAGCCGTGGTGGCCCGATTCGCTTGTCAACACCGCAACTATCGGCGGCAAGCTGTATTTCACCTCAGGCGATATCTCGACCAACATGCTTTATATGATGTATGCAACCTTCTTCAACAAGGACATATTCATTGAGCAGCACTCCGATATGACGGTCTCCGATATGTATAAACTGGCAAGCGACGGCAGATGGACGATCGATAAAATGATCGAGCTGTGCGATGGCGTATACCGCGACGAAAACGCCAACGGCATTGCCGACTACGAGGATCTTTACGGCTTTGAGACCATCGACCTTCACTTCGACGCATTCTACATCGGCTCCGACCTCAAACTGCTCGACAAGGACGAGACCGGCGCGCTTGTGATGTCCCCCGACTTCACCTCCGAAAAGACCCACGCCCTGCTTGAAAAGATCACAAGTTTCTTCTATGACAGCGGTTTTGCCTTTACAAAGGGAACGACCAGCAAGTATTCCTCAGCCCAGTCCTTCAAGTCCGCGCGTGTGCTTTACACCGTTGACAGAGTTTATATAGCCTCCGGTACGCTCAAGGATGTTGACTTCAAGTACGGCATTCTCCCCGTTCCGAAGTATGATGAGGAGCAGTCCGAATACCGCACCTGCATGGCATTTCCCTTCACGCTCTACTCTGTTTCCGTCAAGGCAAAGGATGCCGATGCCGCAGCCGCAGTGCTTGAATGCCTCGGCTCCGAGAGCTATCGCCGCATAACCCCCGCGCTCTTTGAGCAGTCCATGAAGGTCCGTTATTCCGAAAGCCCCGACGACAGCGCAATGTACGACCTTGTAAAGAAATCTGTCGCCATGGACCTTGCAAGAATATTCACCACCCCGCTCAATAACAACTCCTACGCACCCTTCCGCAATGCCGTCAAAAATGACACCGCAGCAGGCTGGTCGCGCAGCACTACACAGCTCAAAACCGTTATAAACACATATATCAAAAATATAAACTCGGCAATGTCGGGACAATAAAACAGCACCGGCGATCACAGGAAAGGATCAAAAAATGAAAATCTACGACGAACTGAAAGCCCGCGGACTTATAGCACAGGTCACAGATGAAGCGGGCATCAGTCAGATGATAAACGAAGGAAAAGCCAAGTTCTACATCGGCTTTGACTGCACAGCCGACAGCCTTACGGCAGGTCACTTTATGGCTCTTACACTCATGAAGCGCCTCCAGATGGTGGGTAACAAGCCCATAGCCCTGATCGGCGGCGGCACGACCATGATAGGCGACCCCTCCGGCCGCACCGATATGCGCAAGATGCTCACAAAAGCAGACATTGACCACAATGCGGAGTGCTTCCGCCGTCAGATGTCCCGCTTTATCGAATTCGGCGAGGACAAGGCGCTTATGGTCAACAACGCAGACTGGCTGTTGAACCTCAATTATATCGAGTTTCTCCGCGAGGTCGGGGCATGCTTCTCGGTAAATAATATGCTTCGCGCCGAGTGCTACAAGCAGCGCATAGAAAAGGGACTCTCATTTTTTGAATTCAACTATATGATAATGCAGTCCTACGACTTTTATTATCTTTTCCAGCACTACGGCTGCAATATGCAGTTCGGCGGCGATGACCAGTGGTCGAACATGCTGGGCGGAACCGAGCTTATCCGCCGCAAGCTGGGCAAGGACGCCCACGCCATGACCATTACCCTGCTCACCGACTCTCAGGGGCACAAAATGGGCAAAACGGCAGGCAACGCCGTGTGGCTCGATCCCAAAAAGACCAGCCCATACGACTTTTATCAGTACTGGCGCAATGTCGGCGACGATGATGTGCTCAAGTGCATAAGAATGCTGACCTTCCTCCCCATAGAGCAGATAAACGAGATGAACGGCTGGCAGGGCAGCGATCTCAACCGCGCCAAGGAAATACTCGCATACGAGCTTACATCCCTGGTACACGGCGAGGAGGAAGCCAGGAATGCCGAGGCGAGCGCCAAAGCGCTCTTCGGCGCGGGCGCGGATGCATCCGTTCCCACCACCGAGCTTTCCGCCGACGACCTTGATGAAAACGGCGACATCGACGTTCTCTCCGTGCTTGTAAAAGCCGGACTTGTCACCTCAAGATCCGAGGCACGCCGCGCTGTTGAGCAGGGCGGAGTATCCGCCGACGGCGAAAAGGTCACCGACCTCAAGACCAGATACACCGGCGATGCACTGCGCACGGGTATAGTCTTCCGCCGCGGTAAAAAGGCATACAAAAAGGTCACTGTAAAATAATTTCCGCTTTTCGTTT
>CATYWI010000239.1 GCA_958414155.1 uncultured Anaerotruncus sp.
CAGGACGGCACAGAGACGCCCCGCCGAGAAGGAGAACAGCACAGAATACGCAAACTGTCTGCCGCTGATCTTACCGAACAGAAGGAGCCGGAGTACCAGCTCAAGGTAAAGAGTAAAAAGCGGCCATACCATGACCATGAGTATACTGTGAAAATCGCGCTCGGAGGTATCCTTATCAGACGGCGTGCGGCGGGGAGCGCCGCGGCGGCGCGCCGCATCCTCGATAGACCTCATATCACTGCGCGTGACCGCGTTATCCGGATTATAATTCAATTCTGAACTTCCTTTCGTGTGGCGGAGGGACTATGCCTCCGCAAATGCGAGAAAACGGGAAAATAAACGCAAAGGCGCGTTTATAATATTTTACCACTGCGCGGCGCATCAGTCAATCATTATCTGTAATCAGATGTAAATTATTTGTTATGGGCGGCGGAATAAAGCCGCAAAAGCGGCGCGGGATTTATCTTACGACACATTCTGCGCGACTGCAATTGTGTGAATTATTTATCAACGATGACCTATCTGTTGAAATTACATTGCCGTATGGGTAACAAATTGCACAAAAAGCATTGACACGACCACTTTTTTATGCTAATATATAGTTGCCGCGTCGGGATGATTCGGAATTTTTCCGCATATTCACCCGGAGATCGGTCCTGCCGCGCGGACACGCGGCAGTTCCATACGGCATTTTTTTATTTTTATTCTTTCATCCTTTATCCCGATACGGGAAGGAAAGGTACGGTGACCTTATGTACGATGTCCTTATCATAGGCTGCGGATCCAGCGGAGCCGCTGCCGCCTACATGCTTGCCCGCTATGAATTGCGCGTGGGCATTCTCGAACGCTCGAACGATGTGGCAAACGGCACGACAAAAGCCAACAGCGCCATTCTGCATGCAGGCTACGATCCCGCGCCCGGTTCGCTTATGGCGCGACTGAACCGCCGCGGCATAATGCTGGCGCGCGACATATGCCGCCGCCTGGATGTGGAATACCGTTCGCTCCAGTCGCTCGTCATCGCACTTTCCGAGCGCGAAATGGAGGAAGTCCGCCGCCTTTACGAGCGCGGCATAAAAAACGGCGTGGGTGTCAGGATCCTCACGCGCGATGAGGTGATAGCCGCCGAGCCGTCGATAAACCCAAATGTTGTGGGCGCACTCTGGTCGGACGAGTCTGCCATTGTAAACCCGTGGGAATACGCCACGGCGATGGCTGAAGCGGCAGTGCTGAACGGAGCCGAGCTGATGCTACGGCACCGCGTTACCGGGATCTCCAAAAATCCGGACGGCACGCTTACCGTACATACCGACCGCGGCGACTTTGACACGCGCTTTGTCGTGAACGCCGCCGGCTGCTTTGCCGCCGATATCGCCCGTATGGTCGGGGACGACCGCATAAACGCCACGAATTATGCCGGGCAGTATTTTGTTCTCGACAAATGCGAGGGTGAAAAGGTCAACTCCGTTATCTTCCGATGCCCGGATGAAAAGGGCTTCAAGGGCATACTTGTCGTCCCGACGGTCCACGGCAATCTGCTTGTGGGTCCCGACGCCCAGCCGGTCGCGGACGGCGACTGCCTCGGCACAGACAGCAAAACACTTGCCATGCTGCGCGGACGCGGGCTGGAATCGGTCCCGTCGATCAATTACCGCAACATAATACACGAATACGCCGGAGTGCGTCCCACAACGCAATTCAAGGATTTTGTTATAGATATCTCCCCCGCCTGCCCCGCAATGGTGAATCTTGCGGGGATATGCTCGCCGGGGCTTTCGGCTGCCGCCGCGATAGGCGAGGAGGCGGTCCGCCTGCTCGGCGAGGCGGGATTGAAACTGACTAAAAAGCGCCGCTTTTACGATCACCGCCCGCCCGTTATCCGCTTTGCGGAGCTAAGCGAGCCGGAAAAGCGCGAGCTTACCGCAAGGCGTCCGGAATACGGACGTATAGTCTGCCGCTGCGAAACCGTGACGGAGGGCGAAATTATCGACGCCATACGCCGTCCGATAATGCCGCGCTCGGTAGACGCCATTAAACGGCGCTGCCGTGCGGGAATGGGCAGGTGCCAGGGCGGGTTCTGTTCCCCGCGCGTACACGCGATACTTGCGCGCGAGCTGGGCGTTGACCCCACCGATATAACGCTGGATGCGGACGGCTCGTTCATACTCACAGGAAAAACCAAGGAAGGAGCGGCGGAGCAATGAAGCATTATGATGTGATAGTTATAGGCGGAGGTCCCGGCGGTCTTGCCGCCGCATATGCGGCATGCGAGGGCGGCGCTTCGTCGGTGCTCGTCATTGAACGCGACACCGAGGTGGGCGGAATTCTCAATCAGTGCATACACAACGGCTTCGGTCTGCATTACTTCCGCGAGGAACTTACCGGTCCCGAGTACGCGGGGCGCTTCCGCGACATGCTTGCAGGCACCTGCGCCGAGGTGCTTACCGGGACGATGGTGCTTGAGCTTGACAAGGAACGCCACGTGCGCTGCATCAGCCCCGAGCTTGGATATTGCGAATTCAGCGCGGGAGCCATCGTGCTTGCGATGGGCTGCCGCGAACGCACGCGCGGAGCCATTGCCATTCCCGGCGACCGTCCGGCTGGAGTTCTTACCGCGGGGACCGCGCAAAGATATGTAAACATTGAAGGCTATATGCCCGGAAAGCGGATAGTGATCCTCGGCTCCGGCGATATAGGTCTGATAATGGCGCGCCGCATGACGCTTGAAGGCGCAAAGGTGCTTGCCTGCGTGGAGCTTTGCCCGTATTCGAACGGTCTTGCACGCAATATCGTACAGTGTCTTGAGGACTACGGCATCCCGCTTTATCTCTCGCACACGATAACGAAAATAGTCGGCAGCGGACGCGTGGAAAAGGCTGTGATATCCCGCGTTGAAGGCGGAAAGCCGGTGCCGGGGACCGAATTTGAGATAGAATGCGACACCGTGCTTCTTTCGGTCGGGCTGATACCCGAAAACGAGCTGACGCGGCAGGCGGAAATACCGCTTGACCCACGCACGAACGGTCCCTTGGTATATGAAAATATGCAGACAATGTGCGACGGCGTGTTTGCATGCGGAAATGTTGTACACGTGCACGATCTTGTTGATTTTGTTACCGCAGAAAGCATGAAAGCCGGAACTGCCGCCGCAGAATATGCGCTCGGCAACCGCGCCGGCGGCAGGACCGTTTCGGTCC
>CATYWI010000240.1 GCA_958414155.1 uncultured Anaerotruncus sp.
CATATGTGCGCGTATCTGGTGCGTCCTGCCGGTAAACAGCTCTATCTCAAGCAGTGAACTCCCGTCACGTTCTGCAAGCACACGGTAGCCCGTCTTTATCGTCAGATACCCCGGCGCGGGACGGTCGATAACCTTCACGGTGTTGGTCTTTTCATCCTTGCGCAGATAAGCCTCAAGCACGTCTGATTTCTTGGGCATTACGCCGTGAACGGCGCACAGGTAGAATTTCTTTACCTCGCGCGCTCTTATGCGTTCGTCCATCTCGCGCAGTGCGGCGGCATTTTTTGCGGCAATGACTATTCCGCCGGTGTTGCGGTCGATACGGTTGCAGAAGGACGGCGCAAAGGACTGCTCCGCCTCCGGATCGTACTCCCCGCGCTGACAGAGATAAGCCCGCAGGTGCATGAGCAGGGTGTTGTCGCGTCCCTCGTCATCCTCATGAACGAGAACACCCGGGCGCTTATTTATAAGAATGATGTTTTCATCCTCAAAAACGACGCAAAGCTCAGGCTTTATGCGCCACAGCGCACCGCGGTCATCCTCCGGCGAGCCGAAAAACTCGTCCCGCACGAACAGCTGTATCTCGTCACCCTCGGCAAGCATTGTGTCCGGCTCGGCACGCCGGCGGTTCAGCTTTATTTTTTTGGTACGTATCGACTTGTACATAAAGGACTTCGGCATTCCCTTCACCGCTTTGGAGAGGAACTTGTCCAGCCGCTGTCCCGCATCGTTTTTGCCTACTGTGAGAATTTTCATTGTTTACGGAAACAGGCGAACAAAAATGTCCGCCTGTCATGATCCTTATTTTTTTATTTTGTGCCGAATATACGGTCGCCGGCATCGCCGAGACCGGGAACAATGTACGCATGATCGTTGAGGTATTCGTCAAGAGCGGCAATGAAGATGTCAACATCGGGATGCTCTTCCTGCACTCTCTTAACACCCTCGGGCGCACCGACAAGCGCCATAAAGCGGATGTTGCGGCAGCCGTGTTTTTTGAGCATTGCGAGCGCGTCGCAGGCAGAGCCGCCGGTCGCAAGCATGGGGTCTACAAGGATGACTATTCTGTCTTCGATATCGTTGGGGAGCTTGCAGTAGTACTCAACGGGATTGTGAGTATCGGGGTCGCGGTAAAGACCGATATGACCGACCTTTGCAACGGGGACAAGCTCAAGCAGTCCGTCCACCATGCCAAGACCCGCACGGAGGATAGGAACGATAGCGAGCTTTTTGCCCGATATCATTTTTGCTTTCATTTTGGTGATAGGAGTTTCGATCGTTACATCCTCAAGAGGAAGATCGCGTGTCAGCTCATAGCCCATCAGCATGGCTATCTCGCCGAGAAGTTCGCGGAAATCCTTTGAACCGGTCTTTTTGTTTCTCATAATAGAGAGCTTGTGGGTGATAAGAGGATGGTCGATAATGTGTACAGTGCTCATTCTTTGCATACTCCTTGCTTTTTCAGATTCAATCTATTATACTACTAATCCCGGCAAATTTCAAGAGCAATGACCGGAATTAATTGTACAAAAAAATTCTCACAGAAGGTGATAATATGGGCATATATCCTCGTAGCTGCCGTCCTTCATGCGAAGACCGCCCGGAATGACGCCAAGCCCCACAAATCCGAGCCTCTCATAAAGATGCCTTGCATGTGTGTTTGAAGCGACAACGGCGTTGAGCTGCAATATTCCGAAGCCGTGGCGCGTCCCCTCGGCGAGGCAGTCCTTTACCGGCTTTTCACCTATGTGAAGTCCGCGCGCAGTGCGTTCGACTGCATAGCCGGCATTGCATATATGCCCGCAGCGTCCGACATTGTTCGGATGAAGTATGTAAAGCCCCGGCACCCGCCCGGTGTCCGCATCCTCCGCAACGGCAGTATACGTCTGCGCGGCAAAAAATTCTCTTCCCGTTTCGTCGGTCAGATATTCCTCCTGCGGGAACGCCACACCGTCCTCCACGACCTCATTCCATATTTTTCACCATATCCGCAACATCCCCGTCGCGGTATTCTCTCACGGTAATGTTAATGAGCTTACTCCGTCCGGAATCAATGCGCAAGCTTTGCCGTTTTTTCGTATGCCGCTATCACGGCGTCGGTCACAGCCGCGCGGAATGCACGTTCTTCAAGCGTGCGCACGCCCTCTATGGTCGTGCCGCCGGGACTGCACACCGCATCCTTCAGCTCGCCGGGGTGCTTTCCGCTCTCTCGCGCAAGCGCCGCCGCGCCGAGGACCGTCTGCACTGCCGCCTCACGTGCCACGGCACGCGGCAGCCCTGCGGCAACACCGCCGTCGGCGAGCGCGTCTATGAACATATAAACGAACGCAGGACCGCAGCCGGAGAGCGCTCCCGCCGCATCTATCAGCTTTTCGGGCAGTTCGCAAAGCCGACCGGCACAGCTCATTACCGCAAGGAAATCCTCGCGTTCAGCCGCGCTCACACCTTCGTCGGCGCACCAGAATATCATTCCCTCGCCGACAGAGACAGGCGTGTTGGGCATTATGCGTATTACCGGCAGTCCCGTGAAATATCCGCAGAACTTCTCAAGCGCAACGCCCGCCGCCATAGTAACGGCAAGCGGAGCACTGCCGCGTTCAAGACGAGCCGAAATATATCCGCGTGCCTCGGCGGAAAGAGCGGAAAGTCCCTGGGGCTTCACGCCGAAAAATATAATATCGCTACGGTCGAATATATCCGCAAGCGTTACCGCCTCGCCGCCCGTGCGTGCGGCAAGCGCTTCCGCCTTTGCCGTATCGCTGTCGCAAAGCAGAACTCTGCCGCCTATATGCTCTTTTTCCGCCATCGCGCGGGCAGCGGCAGCGGCAAGTGCGCCGCCCATATTTCCGGTCCCAATAAATCCGATGTTCATTCTGTGCCTCACACTCTTATCTGACCGTTTCCGGTTATCACGTATTTGTATGTCGTAAGCTCCGCAAGTCCCATAGGTCCGCGCGGAGGGAGCTTCTGCGTGGATATCCCCATTTCACAGCCGAGTCCGAATTCGCCGCCGTCTGTGAATCTTGTTGACGCATTGACATAGACAGCCGCGCTGTCTACCATGCGTATAAAGCGATCCGCCGCAGCCTTATCCTCGGTGATTATGGCATCGGAATGGTGCGTTGAATGCTTTCCGATATGCTCTATCGCCTCGTCAACGCTTCCGACAACGCCCACGGCAAGGATGTA
>CATYWI010000241.1 GCA_958414155.1 uncultured Anaerotruncus sp.
CATGGGCGGCGACAAGGAAAATCCCAACGTCATAGAGGTCATAAAGATTGCCTGTGACGAATGCCCCATGGGCGGCTACGAGGTCACAAACGCCTGCCGCGGCTGTCTGGCGCACCGCTGCGAGGACGTCTGCCGTCGCAACGCGATATCCTTTGACCACCAGCATGTGGCGCACATCGACAAATCCCTCTGCGTCGGCTGCGGATCGTGCGCCAAGGTCTGCCCCTACACCGCTATAATCAGCCGTAAGCGCCCCTGCGAGAACGCCTGCAAGATAAAGGCGATCTCCATGAGCGAGGACAAATCCGCATCCATCAACAACGAAAAGTGCATCTCCTGCGGCGCGTGCGTATATCAGTGCCCCTTCGGCGCGATAATGGATAAGTCGTTCATCCTCAACGTGATCGACCTCATCAAGAAGAGCGACAACAACAAAAAGTACAAGGTCTATGCGGTCGTTGCGCCCTCCATCTCCAGCCAGTTCACCTACGCAAAGCTCGGTCAGGTGATAAGCGGAATCAAGGCGCTCGGCTTCCATACAGTCATAGAGGCGGCTCTCGGCGCCGACATGGTAGCCGAGGCTGAATCGCGCGAGCTGGTCGAAAAGGGCTTCCTCACAAGCTCCTGCTGCCCCGCTTTCGTCTCGTTTATCGAAAAGAACTTCCCAGCCATGGTGCCCCATATATCACACAACCTCTCGCCTATGGCTACGATAGCCAAGTACATAAAGGAACACGAGGAAGGCGCAAAGATCGTCTTTATCGGTCCGTGCACGGCTAAAAAAGCCGAGGTACAGCGCGAAGCCATAAAGCCGTATGTTGATGCCGCGATGACGTTTGAGGAGCTTCAGGCTCTCTTTGACAGCCGCGATATCGATATCACTACTCTCGGCGAGGATGTGCTTGACAACGCATCCTACTTCGGACGTATATTCGCCCGCAGCGGAGGACTTTCCGACGCGGTGAAGGAAGCGCTGAAGGAACAGGGTCTTGAAGACTTTGATCTTAAGCCCTGCGCCTGCGACGGTATTGAGGAATGCCGCATAGCGCTACTCAAAAAGAACAAAAACCTGCTTGACGCCAACTTCATTGAAGGCATGGCGTGCATCGGCGGCTGCATAGGCGGCGCCGGATGCCTGACGCACGGCGAAAAGAACAAGGCTGAGGTCGATAAATACGGCATGGAAGCCTACGAAAAGACCATTGCCGACGCAACATCCGTGCTGAAGCACTGAACATGACAAAAATGCCGGCATTATGACCGGCATTTTTGCTTTGATTTTGATTGATTTCCCACGCGCCTTTGCTTTGCATTTTTCGGTTGCGAAAACGGCGGTGTTAAAAAACTCAAAATGAGTTTTTTAACACCGCCGTTTTTTATTCCATGGCACTGCGGATGTCTAAATGCTGAATATCTCGTCGTATGTCGTATTGAGTATCCCTTTTATCAGAATTATCTCGTCAGGGTACAAATGACGCTGCACTACATCTTTTTTGCCACCGCGCTGCGCGTTATATCACAGCCGTGCAGTTGCAATTGCGTAGCGAGCATATCCTGAGTCATGTCGATCCTCTCACGTAGCATTCTAATATTATTACCGACCTTTTTTTCTGTTTCTTTGTTCATTATTTTTCTTTCCGCTTTTTTTGAAAAAGTATTGGCATTAGTATACATACGTGATATAATATTTTTGAACCTATATATGTGCAAAAATTAAAACTTTAGAGGAAAAATGAACATGAAAAAGCCCGCACTTGCCTTCACTTTTGTTTTGTCAAGCATATCCATGCTGATGACAAGCTGCGGAGGCAAAAACAAACAGATCATCGGAACGCGGGAATGCATCTCGGATGAAAGTCTGGATGTAAAAACCATTACCTTCACAAAGAACGGAGAAATGATCGGTATCGACAGCAACGGTTTTGAAAACAGAGAAAAATATAAAATAATCGATGGCGATGAGATTCAGCTCGGCTCCGATTCATACAAGCGTACATATAATTATAAAATCGAAGGCGACAAGCTCACGCTGTACTTTTTTAACGCGGCGATCCAATACCAAAAAAAGTGATCCATGTCATCACGTACACACAAATTTGATCATATTATTCCGGACATCGCATCAATAACACATTTCTGACGTCCGATCGGCAACTGAAATCAATGAATTTTCAGTTGCCGATTTTTTATTGCTCGCCGACATCCGGCACGGGCGACTGCTTTTGATTATGCTGCTTTAATTTTCGAAAAGTTAACGCATAAATGCGACAGCTTTTTTACATGCGACAGTAAAAATCTTTACTTGACATTCTGCGACATATGCGGTACAATTATAGTGTATAAAACTAATCGGAGATCGGAATGAGAACGGTAACATCAAAACATATATGGAAAACGGTCGGGCGCATAGGTATATTCCTGCTCGTTACCGCGCTTTTGCTTACCGTCGCGGCTGCGGCGGCGCTCTTTGTGACTGCCCGCGGACCATCCGGCGATGCCAGGCGGCGTCTTGCAGCCACGCTCATCGAAAATGACTCGCCTCTCGCACACGTTTTCTTTACCGATGCCGAGCTTGGCGAGGCGTCATATTACGCCGCTCCGCGCGATGCCGATGCGGGGATAGAATTCACCGACGCACCCGCTGCGCCCGCCATCCACCATGTGAACGGCGGCGCATGGGACGCCGTAGTCATTGAAAATATCGCCCCTGCGGCATTAGGGATCACATCCGGCAATACCAGAGCCGGTAAAAACGGAAATGTCTCGGTCGGGCTTATCCCGGGAGACGCCTCCATTTCGCTTATCGGCGAGCGCTTTCTTTACACCGGCGACGGCGCGGGATACAATGTTTTCGGCATTGATGCCGACGGCGTGCTTCACACAGGCAGATATAGCGCGGCATCCGTATTCAATTCCGGCTGGCGCTTTGCGCTTCCCGCCGAACGCACACTGATAAGCGGCGGCGTTCCCTGCCGCGAGCTGGGCGGCGGCTACTCTGCCCGCGCCGCAATAGGACAGAGAAAGGACGGGACGCTTGTTATCGCGCTTGTCTCTCCGCACGGCATATATCCCCGCGGCGCAACATATGACGAGCTTACGGCGCTCATGTATGAATTCGGCTCGGTCACTGCCGCGGCATTCCGCCCGGCAGGAAAGAGCTATGCCGAGGGCAAAGCGGTGC
>CATYWI010000242.1 GCA_958414155.1 uncultured Anaerotruncus sp.
GCCTTTTCGCTGTTGCCAACCAACAAAAGCTATTGCCGATCATTTTTGAAAGTGTTTGCAAGACATCGGCGGCAGGTGAAAATGCCGAGCTGTTTGGTGCGATACGTCGTCAGGTCATTGCGCAGGTGCTCAATCAGACGCTCCGGACCGAAGAATTTGCGGGGCTTTACCGTCAGCTTCGTGCCGCGGGACTTCATCCGATTGTTGTAAAGGGGCAGCTTTGCAGCCGCCTTTATGCGCTCAAGGATCATCGCATCAGCGCTGATGACGATCTGTTTGTTCCCGATGATGAATTCATTGCCTGCCACGAGCTGTTGTGCGAGGCGGGGATGGTAACTGCTACACCCGATGAAGATATTCCCGGAGAGGACGAAATTTCCTATACCAAGCCGGGCAGTCCGCTTTACATTGAGCTTCATCGGCGGCTGTTTGATTCATCTGAGACTGCCCACGATGATCTTAACGGCTTTTTTGACGGCATTCACAGTCGCGCGGTGGAGGCGGACGGCTTGCTTGCAATGCCGCCGCATGACCATATGCTGTATCTGATACTCCATGCGTACAAGCACTTTGTGGGTTGCGGGATAGGACTGCGCCAGTTCTGCGATATCGGACTTTGGGCGCGGGCGTATCATGATAAGATCGACTGGGATTTTCTCAGCGCTCAATCCGAGCGCGTGCATGCGGCTGTCTTTGCCGCCGCCGCTTTCCGCATTGCACGTGAGTGTCTTGGGATCGATTTTGAGCTTCCGGAGTGTTGGCAGACCGACATCGACATTGAGCCGATGCTTCACGATACGTTTGAGGGCGGAATATACGGTTCAAATGACCGCACACGCCTGCACTCGTCCTCTGTCACGCTCAATGCGGTCAGATCGAGCCGGCACGGTGAAAAAAGCAGTATCCTGCGTTCGGTTTTTCCGACAAAGGCTTATATGGAGCGCCGATATGCATATCTGAAAAAGCATCCTGCACTTCTGCCGGTGGCATGGGCACAGCGCATTGCGCACTACGCCGTGGAAAAGCGCAGTGACAACAACAGCGCGGCAGGGTCGGTAAGGCTCGCCAAGAAGCGCATCGGACTTATGAAAATGTATGGGATAATGGAGTGACCCGACGCGGTCATTATCTGGGATCTGTGTATATAAAAGCAAAGCATCGGACAAGGAGAGTTCACATTGAAGAAGATCATGTTGGTTTTCGGCACGTGACCGGAAGCGATAAAAATGTGTCCGTTGGTCAACGAGCTGAAGACGCGGCGGAACATTGAAGTGGTCGTTTGTGTAACCGGGCAGCAGTAAGAAGCGGATATAAAATGATAGGGTGTTAAAAAACTCGCTTTGAGTTTTTTAACACCCTATTGAATATAAGCGGGGACCGTCAGTTTTTTGCGTTTATCGCGTCTATCGCCTCGGCGATATTGCCGCCGTGAGCGAGAAGCTCCGCTTCGGCGCGCTCGTCGTCACAGCCTGTTTCTTCGCGTATAATGCGTATGGCGCGGGCGCGCAGCTTTTTGTTGCTCGGATTCATGTAAACCATATGGTTGTCATAAACTCTGCCGAGTTTTATCATTACGCCGGTTGAGATCATATTGAGTACCAGCTTTTGTGCCGTTCCGGCTTTCATGCGCGTAGAGCCGCTTACGACCTCGGGACCTACCACAACTGCGATCGCAACATCGGCAAGCGGGTTCATGGCTCCGTTTTTGTTGCAGGAGAGGGCGACCGTGGCGGCGCCGAGCGAATGGGCGTATTCAAGCGCACCGCGGCAGTATGCCGCGCTGCCGCTGGCGGATATCGCCATGCAGACATCCTTGCCGGAAAATCCTACCTCGTCAAGGTCGGCGGCGGCATCCTCGGCAACGTCCTCCATGCCCTCCGATGAGCGGAACATGGCAGGGTGTCCGCCCGCTATCACGCCCTGTATCAGCTCGGGCGAAACGCCGTATGTCGGCGGACATTCGGTCGCATCGATGATCCCGAGTCTGCCGGAGGTGCCGGCTCCTATGTATATCAGCCTTCCGCCGTCGCGCAGACGGTCGGCGATGAGATCGATGGCACGTGATATGTCATCAAGTTCGCGCTCAACGGCAAACGGAACGGTTTTATCCTCATCGTTTATCACGCGGACGATCTCACGCGTGGTCATGTGGTCAAGATGACGGCTGTTTTTATTGGTTTTTTCGGTCGTAAGATCATTGTAGTTCATGATTTATCCTCTTTGACTTTCTGATTTCAGAGCATTGTGATCGCGGATAAAGCGCTTGCGGCATGCTTCATCGGCATCCCGGGCGTCGGCGGCAAGAGCCTCGCAAAATGCGCCGTATACCGGCGGAGTTTCGGGCAGTATAAGGTCGATATATTCCGGTACGGCGGCGCGCAGGCGCGTATAAAGTCCGCCCGGAGCCGTCATGATGCTTCCGCCGAGCACTGCACGGCAGGAGGCGCCGTCCGGAGACAGAAATTTTGCCGCTGTTGTCAGCAGTTCGGCAAGATACGCCGTATTGCGGTCAAGTATCGACACGCTCACGGCGTCTCCGGCGGCGGCAGTGCTGAAAACCAATGGTGCGAGCGAGGCAATATAGCTTTTTCCGCCGCGGTATATATCGGGTATCGCCATGTCCGGCGGCATGCCGAGATGTTCCTTGAGTGCATCGGTGAGGGCTGTGGGGCTGCCGCGCCCGTCATGCGCGCGCAGTGCTGCGGTGAGCGCGTCGCGCCCGATATCGTATCCGCCGCCCGCGCCGTCAAGCAGGTATCCCCAACCGCCTATGCGCCGTATTTCTTCACCGCGACGGGCAAAGCAGACAGAGCCTGTGCCGGAGATCAGGCAGGCGCCGTCTCCACGCCCGACGCATGAGAGCATGTTTACCGCATCCGACGCTACATACACCGAGCGTGCCGTCCCGCGAAGCGCCCCCGCGAGCGCTTCGGCGTTGCCGATAGCTCCGGAAATACCCGCAAACAGTACGGATACCTCCGCGCCGTCCGGCAAAGCGGCGAGCAGACGCTTGCATATATCATGCAGACGTTTGCCGCTCTCGTCACAGCCGATGTCGTTGGGATTGGTCGCACCTCCTGCGATGCGTGCGAGGATATCGCCGCCACCGGTGCAGAGAAGCGCTTCGGTTTTTGTTCCGCCGCCGTCTATCG
>CATYWI010000243.1 GCA_958414155.1 uncultured Anaerotruncus sp.
CGCCGTATCGCGCATTCCCAAGCCGGCGGAACGCGCCATTATCTCGCAATAACGCCGGAAGGCGGCAACGGTAACAAAGGGCAATACCTTTGCCGTGCCGTCTCCGGCGTAAAATATCAGCTCGGGCGTGCCGTGTCGCCCGCCTGAAAATTTGCGCGCACTGCCTCCACAGCGTCCCCGGTCTCACCGGCAACGGCTGCTTCAACGGCAACGAATGCCGCGATTATCTCGCCCGCACTTGCGCGCCCTATCCGATCCCCGGCATCGGCATATATCTGCCGCACCGTGTCGCGCATTTTTGTAAACTGCGCGCGGGTGTATCCAGAGCGCTCTGCCTGTTCGCTCATAACGTCCTCGCGCACGTCAAGATAATCAAGATAATCGTCCTGGCTTATCTGCGGTATCTCGCAAGGCTCGCCGCCCAGCATTACCGAGCGGCTTTTTTTGATTTTGGCTTTCATTTTTTGTTATCCTCCCGAATTGTTTTTCAGCCTCCGGCAACGGGGAGTTCCTGGACCTCCGTAAACCATGACTTTATAGCCGCGGCAGCGTCGGTGTCGGCTGCCAGCAACTGGCTTTCATCCACCTCTATGCCGACCCTGTGGTCTTTCTTGCGGCGGTAAATTGTCGCTTTGATGGTCGATGTGGTAGGCTTCGGTTCGTTGTTTTCCTCGGTATTGTGCTCCTCATCGTAGCCCTGATTAAATTTGATGCAATACCGCCATGCAAAGGAGTACTTGCCGTTGAGACGGCGGAAACGGTAGCCTATGGCAAGCATAGGCGGCTTGTCATCCGAGTTGACGACCAAAAAGCCGTTTTCGTAGAGGTTTGAGAATACCATTGCACGGTCCTGCGGCGCAAGTGCATTCACTTCCAATTCGATTTCGCCCTCGTATTTGTAGGTGCTGTCCTCAAGCTCATCGTCCGAGTAAAGATCCGTCGCAGTGGCTTTGTCGCTTATCTTGCCCTTGATGGCACGCGCAAATTTTACCGGCGCGCCGGTCTTGTAATCTGTGCCGCTGTCCTCGGTCACTGTCGCAAGGTAAATATCTTTAAACGAGCAGGGGCGTGACCTTACGGTCACTCTTGTAGTGGTTTCGTTTTCCGGCATTTTTTAATTTCCTTTCTGGATTTCGATTATTTTTGTGAACCGCGCGGCTTGCAGCCGTCGGCGGTTTTCGGGGTCGGTGTCGGTAAATGAGCCTTCCCAGCCCCAGCCTCCCGCGTGCATCAGCGCCGTTGCCTCACGCATGAGTGCGCCCTCGTCGCGGTCGGACCATATGTTTATCTGTATCCGCGCCGTCTCGGTCTCGCTTTCGTCGTCGCTCGAATCCTCCGGGGAGAGCTCAAGCAGCCAAAGCGTCAGGTGCAGCGCGCGCAGGTCGGCTTGATACCAACCCTCTTGTACGCGTATCCCACGAGCCGATATTGTCGCAAGAGCTGCGGCGGCATCGGCTATCGGGTCCCAGCCGCCGTGTGTGATTTTTTCGTTTTCCATGACTTAATCCTCGGTCTCGATCCCCGCTTCCCGCAGCGACAGCACGACCTCGTTCTTTATGATCTCACCCGGTATGTCGCCGAGCGCTTCAAAAGTCTTTTCCAAAAAGCGCTTTGCAGGCTGCGGATGCATTCCGTGTGTGCCCCACTCAACGTATTTCATATAAAAATACTCCGAGTTGTCTGTGAGCCGCCAGCCTATATCGGCATAGGTTTCACCGTCCCGCGTTCGCACGGTCGCAGGGATATTATCGCGGGCATGCCCGTGCCGCGGTCGGTTCTGCCGTGTGCCTGATCTTCGATTGTTGGCGGATACCGGCACATGCTTTTTCATTTCCTCGCGCGCCCGGTCGGCGAGCTTTCGCGCGGCATTTTCCTTCATTCGAGTGCAAGCGGCTTCGCCGCCTGCCCTCTCAAAGCTGTCAATGAGCGCCGAAATCCCGCTGACTGCAATATCGCATTTCATTTCCGAAGGCTCCCCTTGAGATCGACAAAGCGGCATTCTGCCGCTCCGGAGTCGTGTGCGTACAGGTTGTATTCCTCGCCGTCCCATACCGCGACGTATTTTTTGAGATCGCGGCATATCGACTTTACAGCGCGGCAGTACCGCACGCGGAACACTGCGGTGTTTTTAAGCCCCAGCTCAAGCGCCTCGTAAAGCTCTTTGCCGTAAAGGTCGCGCACGTCCGCATAGCACCGGTATGTCGGCAGCTCGGCGCGTCCGTACACCGCGCGCCCGTCCGTCACCGTTTCGGTCATCTCGTATATCGAAATGCGTCCGTGTATCATGCGTCGGGCTCCCACGCTCCCAAAAACTCGCGCAAAAACATTGCCCGTACCGCCTGGCGCATACGGTCGCCGTTTTGTGCTGCGGATTTGAGATCGTACTTTTCGCGGTTGTCATACAGATCCTTTATCACGGCAAGGCATAAAAGCTCTTGCCGCGCGGTCATGGTCTCCGCCGAAAAGCCGGGGATGATGTCGCCGAGTTCCTGCATCGCGGCATCGCGCAAAAGATAAAGCAGCGCATTGTCATCGTCGTAATCTATCCGGCAATACTGACGGATTAGCTCAATATCCACCATCCCCGGCACCTCTTATCAGGTAAGGGACTTGGTGTAGTAGCCCTTGATAACGGCTTTTTCGTCCACCGATTTGACGTCAAAGCGGTCGCGCACCTTAAAGCCGATAAGGTCCTTTTTCCACAGGTCGCCCGCAACGTCGGACGACTCCACGGTCACAACGTCACGGTCAAAAAGGGTGACAGCCTCGGCGAAATTGCCGAAATAAAAGGGATATTTGTCGGCGGTGTGCGTAGGTGTCTGCGCATCTCCCACCTTGGTTATGACCTCGGTGGTCTTAAGTGTGCGGTTTGACACGACCTTTACGGGGTATCTGCCGAACAGCAGGCGCTTCGTCGGCTGCGTCGGGTCGGGCTGGAGTATGTATTCCTTTTTGTCGTTTTTGAGCTTGTCAAGATAATTAAAGCCGTCCTGGTTCGTCAGGATCACCGAGCCGAGCGTCAGCGCGGGATCGAGCTGTACGTTAAAAACATCCTTGATGCTGTCAACGCCGTCAACGGTAACGGCGCCGGTTTCGGCAAAGCCGTCGATGCAGGCAAGGATCTTTTTGTTGCGGGTCGCGTTCAGTTTC
>CATYWI010000244.1 GCA_958414155.1 uncultured Anaerotruncus sp.
TTTCTTGGCGATCCACTTTTTCAGCAGACGGACAATGTTCTCGGCAGTGTCCGCAAGCAGCTCCTTAGTCGCCTTAAAGATACCGCCCACCTTGACGATGGTGTAGGTGATCTTCTTAAGCTGCGGACCCTGCTCGTCCCCAAACTCGGTGCCCTCGTCCACGTCCGCAAAGGGCGTGCTCTCGGCATCGACCTCGATCACGCGGGAGCCGGAGAGCGTCTTTACGTGCTCGACGTTGACAAGCTCTTCAAGGTTGTCGGTGGCGCGGCGCAGCTCGTTGATGTCGGTGCGCACGTCCTGAGGTACGGTGTAGCCGCCGTCTGCGTCCACGCCCTCGGTCATGTTTGTGACCTGCGCATAGACCGCAAGGTCCTCGGCGGCAGGCGCGACGCGGCGTGCGCTCGCACGCAGTATGTCGCCGAATGCGGCGATTATGCTTTTCTTCGGCTTTTTACCCGCGCCGTCCACGGCGTTCTGCGCGCCCCCGTTCCCGGCGTCCTCGGCGTCACTGCCCTCAAGCTCAGAGAGCATATCAAAGCGTGCCTGGAGCTCTGCCAGCTCCGCTTTTGCCTTTTTTGCTTCCTCAAGATCGCCGCCCTCGGCTTTCTCGCGCACTTCCGCTTTCTTGGCATTCAGCCGCATAAGCAGTTTTTCAAGTTCTTTTCTCATTCTTGTCTCCTTTATTTTTGTTTGTGTTTATGGTGTCAGTTTGTACTGCCATACAAATACAGATCGCCGACTATTTCGCGCAGCTCATCCCGTGTGCGCGCCACATCCGACGGCACATTGCGGTAATGCGCGTAATAATCGCTTGCGGCAAGCGCCGCCATGCGCACCGTGCCGGCGCACACATTTGCAAATACCTCGGCGGCAGCCTTGCCGTCAAGCCATGTTTCGGCGTCCATCTTTGCCGCAATGTCCTCGCGGCTCACGCCCTCGGCGGCGCGTCCTTCGTAGATATCGACCATGCGGTCGCGCACGCCGTCAAGACGGTCGGCGACCCCGCGCAGCTCCGCGGCGTTGCCCACGGCAAGCGTCCACGGGTTGTGTATCATGATCTCCGCGCCTGCATTGACCGTAATGTCATCGCACGCCATCAGTATCACCGATGCGATGGATGCACACATGCCGTCAACATATCCGTGCTTTGCTCCGGTGTGACGCATAAGCAGGTTGTATATTGCAACACCGGCATAAACATCGCCGCCGCCGGAATTAAAATAGATATCAAGCGGCGCGTCATTGTCGATGTCCGCAAGGATATCGCTGATACCGGTCGGGCAGGCGTCCGAATCTCCCCAGCACGCCCAGTCTGCCGATACTATGTCGCCGTAAAATTCAAGCTTTGCCGGCGCATTGCCCGCCGCCGCGCGAAAGGTCATGCGTCCGACATTTCGCACCGCTCCGCTCTCATCGCGCCGCGTAAAATCAAATGTTTTCATCCTTTTTCGGTTCCTCGCTTTCTTCGTCCTCGCTCCCGCCGTCCTCTCCGGCTGCGCCGTTATCTGGCAGGGCAGATGCGTCCGCGTCCCCTCCCGACCATTGATTGCCCACATCCTCAAGCGGTATGTAGTTGCCGTTCACGATCAGTCGGTCGCCCGCGGGATCGGGCGGCATATCCAGCTTTCGCCGCGCTTCGTTCGGCTTGTAAATGCCGTTGTTCACGCCGCTCGCAAATATCTCCATCTGGCTCTTCGAGTCGGTGCGCAGAAGTGCCTTTTCGTTGAACTTGTAATAACGCCCGCGCTCCTCGCCGTCCGGTGTGACGCACTTGTAATTCAGCTCATCCTCATACTGCTTGATGATAAACAGCACCGTCTCCACGAGAAAGCTCAGCTGCTGCATCTCGCTGTTGGCATAGCTTGATTTTTCGTAGTCGTTGAGCTGATTCGGCTTTATCCCCAGTGCCGCCGCAAGCTGGAGCGCCGTGTATTTTTGCATCTCGCCGTACTGCGCATCGGCAAGCGATATGTTCAGCGGCGTCAGCTTCATGCCGAGCGGCACCGGCATGATGCGTCCCATGTTTTTCACACCTGCGCCGAAGGCCTCAAAGGTCCTGCGTAGCTTTTCCTGGTTTCCCGGGGAGAGCTCGCCGGTGTATTCGAGCACTGCTTTGGCGGTAAGACCGTTGGCATACAGCCGTGTTGCGCAATCCTGCGCCGCCTGCCGTCCCTCTATCATGTCCGCGAGCATTGCCCGCACCGGCACGCCGGTGATGCCGTCAAAGGACAGTGATGTGCGCACGTGAAACACTTCGTCCGAATCGAAGATGCGCTCCTCGCTGCTGTAACGGTCGGTGTATCTGTACCAGATACGCCCCTTGCCGCCGAAAATGCCCGCATTGTCGATAAGCACCGATACGCTGTCCGACGGCATCAGCCACAGCCCCGCGATATCAAGCTCACCACCGTATTTTTGGCGTTTGAAGTGTTTTTGAACCCAGAAATAGCCGTTGCCGTAGTGGTTCCGGTTAAGCTCAAGAGCATTCCAGAAAGCCGTGGGGGTCATATAAGGGTTCGGTCGCTTTTTAAGCAGATAAAGCATCCTGTCATCGCCTGCCGAAAGCTCAATAATGTTGCTGTCCCTCTCTTCATAGCCCTTTATCGGCATCTTGGCTATCGTTTCCGACAACATTTTGAGGCAGGTGAGATAAGTCACCTCCGTAAGCGGCTCGCGCATCTTTCGCAGTCCCAACCATTCGGCAATGTCGGGATCGTCAAGCCATGCCGTGCTACGCGAGACGGTCGCTGTCTCCGTCTTGGCTTCCAGCGCGTCATACCCGCCCGGCGGCGCATCGTCTTCACGGCGTATAAAATCAAAAAATCGTTTTTTGCCCATAATAAGCCTTTCTCATTCTCCGTAAACTTTAAGCCATTCTTCGACGGCGGCGTTGATATCTATCGTTTCCTCGCCGCGCATCGCCATCGTCCAGGCGTCTATCACCGCGTCACATGGGTCTATGCGCTTCGTGCGCAGATCCTTGTCAAGCTTTTTCTCGCCGAAGGAATTGGATACGGTCACGGCGTTCAGAAAGGACC
Source organism: uncultured Anaerotruncus sp. (assembly GCA_958414155.1). The sequence continues at coordinate 3,039 of CATYWI010000244.1, forward strand.
ACACGAGCAGCGCGTTTCCGCCGTCATATTCCACATTCCCGGCTTTCGCTTCAAGCTCAAAATCGCACGTTGCGTCGTTAAG
>CATYWI010000245.1 GCA_958414155.1 uncultured Anaerotruncus sp.
CGGGCATTACAAACCTCCGTAATTAATAATTAAAAAGTAACTGTCATCCTATCGGGATAAACGAAAGCGCTGTCTGCACGAGCAGTATGAGCATAGCAGAACAGAAGTACGAAACGTCGATAGGCGAGCCGCGGAACCATCTCATGCGCTCGAACAAGGCTCTGAGCGGGAATACAAAAGGTTCGGTGACAGTATAAACTAATAAAAATAAGTTATTGTCTTCATCCATCATGAAAAGCGACATGATCGAACGCACAAGCATTGCGAGGATGACGAAGGACAGAAAGATATCGACAGATTGAACGATCAGATATAAAAACAGTTCCAATATTAAACTCCGGATATTATTCGCTCAACAAACCTACCGCGCCCGAGGACAAAGCCTTCGCGGCGCGGCAGTCAAGGCTTGATCAGCCAGGGAAATTGTCAGCGGTCGCGTTGGCGTCTGCGTCAGCCTTGCGCCCTTCTTCGGAAATTTCCATGTTCTCGGGAGCGAGCATGTATGTGTTGGCGGCAACTCTCTTTATCTGTCCGCCGAGTGCGTATGATACGCCCGTGAGGAAGTAAATGAGGTTGGATGCCGTTTCTTTGTTGGCGGCTTCGAGATTAAGAACTACCGCGCATCTGTTGATAAGAAAATCGGCGATCGCGGGAGCTTCCTTATAACTTGTGGGCTTTATGAGCTTCATGGCAAAGGCGGAGCCAGATGCCATTGAAGATGTGTAGGAGCCGGTGGCGCTTCTCTTGGGAGTATCCTCAATATTGAGGTCGTCCTTCTCGGCGGAGTTGAATGCACTCTCGTCGGGATATGTTGCGTCGCCCTGTGAATAGTAATCGGTGTCGTACGCGTTGTCGTAATCGGAATTATCGGGTTTTACTTTCCGTGAAAAAAAGCTCATGGTGATCCTCCATTTTATTCTGCATGTTTTTTTAATATGTGATATTTATAAAGGCTTCAGCGTCCGAAAAGCGCTCTTCCGATGCGGACGCAGTTGGCTCCGCATTTGATAGCCGTCTCGAAGCTGTCGCTCATACCCATCGAAATGACAGGCTCCTTTATATTATGAAGTTTTTCGCGCCAAATGTCAAGAACAAGTTGATAAGTTTCTAAAAAATAATTTGAATAATCATCTTTTTTATCGAATTTCGGCCCCATTGTCATGAATCCGACGTGATCTATGTGCGGAAATTGACGAAGTGACAGACAAAATTCCGCTGCATCACCGGGAAGAACTCCGGTTTTGTTTTCCTCGCCGGCACCGTTGACTTCAACAAGCACACGGGTTACGGTGTCGCGTTTGGCAGACTGTTTTTCAATCTCGCGCGCCAGCTCCTCCGAGTCGAGCGAATGTATCAGCACGGTGCTTCCTATCAGATGTTTGACCTTGTTTGTCTGAAGATGACCTATAAAGTGAAACCGTATTCGGTCACGTTCCTCCGGTGTGAGCAGCTCGCGGTGAGCTATAAGCTGCTGAACGCGGTTTTCGCCGACATCTGCCACACCGCACTGACGCACAAGATGCAGGAATTCTCCGTCGCTTGCATACTTTGCTGCGGCTATAAGAGTGGGAGCTGATTTGAGTCCCGCCTCGCGCGATGCAACGATGATCCTGTGCGCTATTTCGTTGACCGACCGATCAATGTAAGCATAATCAGTCATTCGACATTCCTCCTTGCGTTATGCGGCAGAATCCGGATCAGCCGAGCGTTTTGCCGTCATAAAGATTTTTACCGGTAAGAATTATATCCTCAAGTTCGTCAAGATAGTAATAATAATCTTCCTTGGTACCGTACTTCACCGGAGTCCCACCGTTGTCGTAGATATGTCTGTCCCATCCGCGACTTTGAGCGAAGCGATGCAATGAATCATATTCTCCGAGTATGCCGTCCGCGTTGAACCCAAGTACCTTGTAGGTCAGACCCCGGTCATCCGAAACGGCTGAATACTCCGATACGATGCAATAATCATCATTCTGATAAAGTATGTCAATCCTTCTGAAGTATACGCGGCCGCCGTGCAGTGTGTATACGCCTACCATGCCGCGATATGAACGCACGGCGCTCATCGGCACACTGTATCCCGTCAGTACGCTTCGTTCAATGTTGACGCTTTGTATACGTTTATAGCTGAATCCCGATACCATGCGATCGGTGGAGAACAGGAGAAGAATACCCCCGGTTTTTTCGTCAGCCACCTTTTTTTCAAGAGTCATGGGGACCGTCGCGCCGCTGTTGTCCTCAAAGCGGACATTGTATATATTGCCTTCAATATAGCTGTTACCGTTTTTTTCGGGAAGCGATACCGCAATGTACCACTGCGGGGATGATATCAGCTTGCCGACCGTGCCGGTCGCAACGAAGGACTGTGAATCGACAGCAGCATAAAACCCTGCACTTGAAAAGCCGCTTTGCAGCAATTCCGAAAAGCTCTGCTCGTAGCCGTCGCAATATCTGAAGAAGTAGCCCGAGTACGGTGCGCGTATTTTTTCTGTAATATTGCCGCGCAGGGATTCAAGCCGACTCTTTTCGTTGTCGAGCGCCGCGATCCTTGCGGTTATCTCATTCTTCTTGCCGCGATACGCATCATATCTTATAAGAAGCCGGCGCATATCATCCGAAGCCGATGCAGCCGAACCGTAATCGAGCCTTGCGGCTTTGAGCATGAGCGAGGCGTATTCCACGTTCAGCGCTGAATTCACATCATGAATGTTTTCGGCAACGCCGCTCTCGGCGAGCGCGTATTCAAGAAGGGCTTTTTCGGCGGCGATCTCCTCAAGTCTGCGATTCTTTTCTTCATCGGATGACGGGTATACCAAGATCGCAACTTCACCCGAGGCTACTCTCGCGCCGTCCGGAACAGCGTAAAGCAGTGAGCCTGATGCTCCGGATGTTATTACTTTTTCGTCTCTTATCACATATGCCGTTGCGGCTTCCGATTCGGATTCGCTTGTCAGCGTTGCCGGAGAAGTCGTAACTGTCGGAGTAAGATCACCCACGAGTTGTACGATCATGTAGACGGCAAAGCCGAGAGCCGCGAGTGCAACAAACATATGAGTCAGCGCGGTGAGAAAATAGTGGGTGTCAAAAACGGGTCCGCGCGGCTTTTTTTCGGCTACG
>CATYWI010000246.1 GCA_958414155.1 uncultured Anaerotruncus sp.
TTTATCTCTTTTCTCCGGTGTTGGTGCGTCTTGCATCCGTAGGCTCGTTTACTATGTCGCCCGAACGGGTCAGTGCCATCTTGGTTAGCGTAGGACCTACAAGCTCATATATCAGCACGCCGAACAGCACGATATTGCGGATTATTGCACCCTCGGCGCCGAGAACACCGACAGTGACCGACATTCCGAGCGCAACGCCTGCCTGCGGCAGCAACGTTATTCCGAGGTTGTCTACGACAGGCTTGTCGCACTTCATAAGCTTGCTGCTCCACGTTGCTCCGAGTATCTTGCCCGCAGAACGCGAGATTATGTACGCCGCCCCGATCCCGACAACGGCGAGGTCCGTAAAGACATTCAGCTCAAGCTCCGCACCGCTGAGCACGAAGAAGAGAATGAAAAGCGGCCCGGTCCATGCGTCGGCGCGTTCCATTATCTCCTCCGAGAAGTCGCATATATTGCAGAAGATTGTGGATACCATCATGCACACGAGCAGGCTTGAGAATCCCACATGCACCTTGCCGATACTGAATTCCAGCTTTGAAAGAGCAACGGCAAGAATGACCACCGTTACGGCAAGCGACAGACGCTTGCTTTTTGAATGGAAGAAGCGTTCAAAAAGCGAGAAAAGACAGCCGAGCACGAAGCCGAGCAGAAGCGACATGACTATCTCAACGAGCGGGTTCACGATTATTGAGACAAGATCAAAGCTGCCGACATGCATTGCCTTGGCAATGCCGAAGGATACCGCAAATACGATAAGTCCCACAGCGTCGTCGAGCGCGACTATCGGCAAAAGCAGATCGGTGAGCTTTCCTTTGGCTTTGTACTGACGCACCACCATCAGCGTTGCGGCAGGGGCGGTGGCGGTCGCTATCGCGCCCAGCGTGATGCAGGTCGATATCGGCAACTTGTCTTTGAGGAATATGTGCATGACGATAAGCGTCAGGTCAACGAACAGGGTGGCTGTCAGTCCCTGAAGCACGCCTATGACAAGCGCCTGCTTGCCGATGTGTTCAAGCTCCTTGAGGCGGAATTCATTGCCTATCGAAAAAGCGATAAAGCCGAGGGCTACGTCGCTTATGAGTCCGAGAGCCGTTACCGCCGAGGTGGAGGTAAAACCGATGCCTTCTATCCCGAGCCTGCCGAGGCAGTAGGGACCTATAAGTATGCCGGCAACGAGGTATGCCGTAACTGCCGGCAGCTTAAGGGGCTTGGCGGCACGGGACATGAGAAGCCCGGCGATGAGTGCTATTGCAATGCTTAAAAGAGTTGTCATGATAGATCCTGTATGATCCTTTCGGTGAATTAAATCAACAAAGACATAATATATCACTTTTTTGTCGCCTTGTCAAGTAAAAAGGCCAAAAAAGACCGGGGAAAATTGTTGCTTTCCCCGGTTAGTGCGATCGTGCGTTCCATTGTTCAATTTTCATTGCCGTAAAGCAATGTAAAAGTGTTGTAATGGTCGTTGGTGTAGTATATAAGTCCGTCGTTTGAAAAAACAATGCGCTTGGCGCCGCGTGCCGACGCGCCGCGGGTGTCGATATCGCACTCGGTGTAGGTGCGTCCCGATTTTTTGGGCAGCTTGCCCTCGTAGTTGCCGAAACGGTTGCCGCCTATGCTCTTTCCGGGCGCATATTTTTCAAGGCTTCCGCCGGACCATCCGAGTTTCTGCGCTTCGGCTTTTGTAATAAAGTTTCCGGGCAGTTTGCCGTACTGGTGTATGTAAAGCGCCACATCGTCACGTGAGGTGTACGAGCCGTTGCGGTCGAGCTTGCGCTCTGTTTCGGAAGCCGTTGTTGCCTCGGCGGCTTTTGTTGTTTCCGGTGACTTGGTGGTATCCGGCGGCGCGGCTTTTGTTGTGGACGCCGGCGTTGTTGGTGATGCGGCGGTGCTGTCTGCCGGAACAGTCGTAAATACATCATCGCCCGCCGGCAAAAGCTCGGGGAAGAAGAAAACGATAACGGCTACGACAGCCAAAAGAACAAGACCGAGCAGCAGCTTTTGAGTCTTGGGACTTATTTTACTTTTTGACATTACTATGATCGTCCTTTCAGTTTACGATACACCATATATTATATCAGAAAATCACATCTGGTTCAAGTGCCGCAAGCCGCTTTATTTCACGCTTTTACATGACATTTCGGTCGTATTGCGCTTTCCGCTTGCCTTCCTACGTCTTCATACGCGTGAGAACGGCGCCTGCGATCGCTGAGGCAAGGATAAACGGGGAAATGCGGACAAACAGATATTCGAATACATGATACACCGCACTGAAAACGGCAGTCTCCGGGTCGCTTTTGTCCCACCCGAGGTATGGGCTGTTCAGCAAGGCGAGTATGATAAAGCCCACCACCGTTGCCACAGCTATCGCTATAAATACCAGGTGTAGCGCTTTCCTTCTCGATGCCTTACGGCGCGCAAGCTGCAGATTTATGACCTCCAGCTTTTCCGAAAGCTTTTTTATGTCATCGGCGCGTGGCTCGGTCACTGTTTCGCCAAGCAAGGTGCCGACCGGGACTTCAAGCGCTTCGGAAAGCTTTATCAGCAGGTAGGAATTTAGCATAGATGGCTTCCCGTGGTTATAGATATATTCTAACGCAAAAATAACTCAAATTTGAAAAATGCAATAAAAATATATTGCTGAATTTATGGTATAATTCTTGTGCGGATAGCTGTATTCGTTATCTGATACTTATAATTGGAGGTAGCATCATGAATATTCGTATCAATAAACTGTCTGATTTTGTGCGAGGTCATATTCTGCACCGCGTCCGGTTATGGGGAGGGCAAAGTAAACGTCTTAATATGAGTGGAATTGTCAATATAAGTGCAGTCGAAAAAAAACCTAAAAATGAAACCGAATGAAAACCGCACCTGAATTTACGGAGTGGAGCGAAGCGGAACGAAGAAAATTCAGGTGCGGTGCGGCGGTGTCAGGCGACCGTCGGCGCCCTCGCCCATTCGCGGTACGCAGCCGGCGAAAGTCATCCGGGGTTGACCGAGGATATGCGGATCCGGTTGTAGTACACGAATATGTATCTGAAAATAATGCTCCTCACCTGATCCCGCGTCAGTCTGTACGCCGGGATCCTGTATTGCAGCCCAGGCTCCG
>CATYWI010000247.1 GCA_958414155.1 uncultured Anaerotruncus sp.
CGTGCCGAGGCGCGTTGTGACGAGCAGAGCAGGCGCACTCCGGCAGAGGAGCGCGCTCGTTTTGACGAGGCGCGCGACCGTGCGCGCGCCGATATTGAGGAGCTTGCCTCCACAGCCGCCCGCCGTGCCGGGGAGGATGCCGCCGCAATATTTGAGATCCACGGCATGTTGCTTGACGATGAAGATTTCGGCGCCGCGGTGGATGAGGAGATATCGCGCGGTCTTACCGCCGAATCGGCGGCTCTCGCCGCAGGCGAACGTCTTGCCGCCGTTTTTGACGGCATGGAGGACGAATATATTCGCGCCCGTGCCGCCGACATGCGCGACGTGGCGCGCCGTGTGCTTGACTGTTTCACGGGCACTGCGACGGGCAGCGGCTCCGAGCCGGACGGCGCGTGCATAATCGTCGCCCCCGATCTTTCCCCCGCCGAAACGGTAACTCTCGACCCTGTCGGCGTGCTTGGTTTCGTCACGTTCGGCGGCTCCCGCACCTCGCACACCGCGATACTCGCGCGGCAGATGGGGATTCCCGCCATAGTCATGACGGGCGAGATACCTGCGGAGTACGACGGCTGCGACGCACTGCTTGATGGCGCGGCGGGTGTGCTTACGGTTGATCCGACGCTTGCCGAACTTGAAGAGTTTGCCGATAGGGAAAACGCCGCGCGCGAGCGCCGCGAGCGCCTTGCGGCTACGGCTCACCTGCCTGCCGTCACGCTTTCGGGCAGGCGCATTGCAATGATGGCGAATATCGGCTCCCCCGACGAGGCGGCAGCTGCAGCCGAGGCGGGCGCGGACGGCATAGGACTGTTCCGCAGTGAGTTCCTTTACCTCGGACGCGGCGACCTGCCGGGCGAGGAGGAGCAGCTTGCCGCTTACCGCCGCGCGCTTTCGGCATTCCCGCACGGGCAGGTCATCGTGCGCACGCTTGATATCGGCGCTGACAAAACGCTGGCGTCCGTTCCCGCGGCGCATGAGGAAAACCCCGCGCTCGGTGTGCGCGGCGTGCGCTTTTGCTTTCGCAATCCTACGATCTTCCGCACACAGCTACGCGCGCTTTGCCGCGCGTCGGCATTCGGCAAGCTTGCGGTCATGATCCCCATGGTCGTGTGCGCCGACGAGGTCCGGCGGGTCCGCGCGCTTCTGCGCGAGGTGCAAAACGAGCTGCGCTATGAGGAATACCCGTTTGATCCCGCCATGCCGCTCGGCATAATGCTTGAAACGCCTGCCGCCGCGCTCATGTGCGACACGCTTTGCGAGGTGTGCGACTTTTTCTCGGTCGGTACGAACGATCTTTGTCAGTACACTCTTGCCGCCGACCGTCAGAACGGCGGGCTTGCGGTGCTCATCGAGGACAACACCGAGCCGGTTTTCCGTCTTATCGGCGCGGCGGCGGACGCCGTTCACCGCGCGGGAGGCGGAAAATGGATAGGTGTTTGCGGCGAGCTTGCCGCCGACACCTCGCTTACTGCAAAATTACTTGCGGCGGGCGCGGACGAGCTTTCCGTCTCGCCGCCTTATATTGCGGAGATCAAGGAAAAGATCCGCTCATCAGTATAAAAAGGGGTAGATAAAATGTCTATATTCAGGGAAAAACGCGGTGCGATGCTGGCGGTTGCCGACGGGCGCGCCATTCCGCTTGCCGACGTACCGGACGAGGCGTTTGCCTCCGGTATGCTCGGCACCGGCTTTGCCGTTGAGCCGAGCGGCGGGACTATATACAGTCCTGTGGACGGTGTTGTCGAGGGCATTGCCGAGGCCCTGCACGCGTACAGCATACGCTCGGAGGACAGTCTTGACGTGCTCGTTCACATAGGTGTGGATACGGTAAAGCTCGGCGGCGCGGGCTTTTTGCCGCTTGTCGGCGCGGGCGACCGCGTAAACGCGGGCGATGCGATAGCGCGAGCCGATCTCAGCATTATCCGTGCGGCGGGATGTACCGCCGTAACGTCGGTGCTGGTTGCCAACAGCGAGGCGCTTGACGGCGTAAGGCTGAAGCTCGGCAATGTAAACGGCGGCAGGAGCGCCGTTATGACCTACAAAATGAAGGATGCAAAAAGGGGGAGCGGATCATGAGTGTTTCGGCTGCCGCCGCGCGCGGGCGCGACTCGCGCCTTTTCGGAGTTCTTCAGCGCGTCGGGCGCTCGTTTATGCTCCCGATAGCGCTTTTACCGATCGCGGGGCTTCTGCTCGGCATAGGCTCGTCGCTGACCAATCCCGCTATGATAGCGGCATATCACCTTGAGTCTGTACTTGGACCCGGCACGGTGCTCGGGTCTGTGCTTTCGGTGCTTTCCTCGGTCGGTTCTATCATTTTTGACAACCTGCCCATTCTTTTTGCAATGGGCGTTGCGCTCGGAATGGCGGAAAACGAAAAAGCCACCGCAACGCTTGCGGCGGCAATATCCTTTTTCGTAATGCATGAGACTATCCATTCTCTGCTTGAGCTGACCGGAAGGATCAGCGACGGCTCGCTTCCCGAGGGGTCGGTGGCGGATGTCGTCGGTATAACCTCGCTTGAAATGGGCGTTTTCGGCGGTATCGTCGTAGGACTCGGCGTTGCGGCGCTGCACAATCGCTTCTACAAGATCCGCCTGCCGGGTGTCATATCGTTTTTCGGCGGCACGCGGTTCGTTCCGATAATCTCCACCGTCACCTACACCGCCGTCGGCGTGCTGATGTTTTTCATCTGGCCGTATATCCAGACCGCCATCTACGCTCTTGGCAACCTTGTGCGCAACTCGGGGTATGTGGGAACGCTGGTGTACGGATTTATCGAACGCATACTGATCCCCTTCGGACTGCACCATGTGTTTTATCTGCCCTTCTGGCAGACAGGGCTTGGCGGCACCGAAATGATAGACGGCGTGCTCGTTTCGGGTGCGCAGAACATCTTTTTTGCCGAGCTTGCATCGCCCGACACCACGCTGTTCTCGGTCAATGCGACCCGTTTTATGGCGGGAAAGTTCCCGCTCATGATATTCGGACTGCCCGGCATGGCGCTGGCTATGTACCGTCTTGCCAGACCGGAAAAGAAAAAGGCTGCGGGCGGACTGCTCCTTTCGGCGGCGCTCACGGCAATGATAACGGGTATTACCGAGCCGCTTGAATTCAC
>CATYWI010000248.1 GCA_958414155.1 uncultured Anaerotruncus sp.
TAAAGCTCGACCATAGCGGTAGCGGTGACAGCCTTACCGGATGCCTCGGGACGCTTGGCGACCATTGCAACACCGGCGGATGCAACACGACCCTGACGGATAGCGGAGTAGTAGCCGCATATCGCAATGGGAAGGCAGGCAAAGAGATAGTAGATACCTCCGCCGACAGTGCCGACGACCTCACCGCCGACAACACCGACCTTGACCATTACCATAAAGGCAACGATGAAGCCGTAAATACCCTGCGTTGCGGGAAGAGCCTGGAGAAGGAACGCCTTACCGAACTTTGAAGGATCCTCGGAGAGCAGTCCGGCAAGAGATTCACCGACCGAGCCGACCGCCTTTGCGCTGCCTATACCGGGCAGTATCGCGGCAAGAGCCGCACCGATGAGGGCAAGTCCCTCACCTGTTGTCAGGGTGCTAAGAAATTCAGCGAAATTCATGATTTTTTCTCCTTGAATGTATGTGATGTTATTTTAGGATATCTGATTTTTTATCGGCATGTCCTCAGGCATGTCGTAGTCGGAATATCTCTCCGACGGTTCAGCCGGCACATAGGGTCTGCCGCCGTCCTCGTAGAATTTCCCGAAAAATTCAATATACTGAAGCCGGCTCGTATGAACGAACGAACCGAGTGCGCTGAGCGCAAGGTTGAGCGTGTGACCGATAAGGAAGACGAATATCGTCCCTATCACTATAGTGGCAGGATTTGTACTCATCGTACCGAGGATGTTCATGACCTGCGCCAGAACTCCGCCCGAAAGGGCAAGCGCCAGTATACGCGAGTAGGACAGTACATCAGAGCCGAAGTTTACAAGTCCGTAAAGTGCAAGAAAGCCCTTGGGGAGGCGCATGAAGATGTTTTTCTCCTTGCGTCCGCCGGTCAGAACTATTGCCGCCGCCGCGCCTATGGCTACCCACTTACCGACAGACGGAACGACCATCAGCATTATAAGTCCCGCATAAAGCACCCAGAAGAGCGCGTAGTCGCATATCGCATCAAGCGGAGACTTCTTCCACACCAGGGCAAATTTTATCATCTGTCCCGCTACAAGGTGGATAAATCCGAGCGCAAGACCGATAATAAGGAATGTCATCGGATCTGCTATCGGGTCAACGATCAAAGCAAGCGTTTCCGGCAACTCGGCATCAGGTCTGAATGCACGCATGAGTGCAAGCGGCATATCTCCGAAGTAGCCACCGAACAGGACGCCTGTCACGATACAGCCGAGTCCGCAGAAGCCGAACATATAAAATGGCTTTGACTTTTCAGGCTTCATGTGAAGCAGGCGCGGCGCCAGGAAGCCGCCGAGCACCAGAAGAAGTCCGTATCCCACATCCGCAAACATCATTGCAAAGAAAAGGATGTAGAAAAAGCTCATAACGAATGTCGGATCAAATGTTCCGTATGCGGGGAGCGAATACATCGCCACCACCCACTCAAAGCAGGAGGCAAAGCGATTGTTCTCCAGCTTTACCGGAACATCGTCTCCCGGTTCGGGATCCGTAAGATCGTAGGCACAGCCGAGGGCGTCAAGCGCCGCGGTGACCTTTCCCGTTCTTTTTTCGGGAATCCAGCCGCGAAGAAGCACACAGCTTCCCGTTGCCATAAGCTTTTCCTTAAGCCGCTCGCCCACAAGCTCGGTCGAAACGGTGTCCCACAGTACGCGCAGATCGTCGAGCCGTCCCGCAAGACCGCAGAAGGTCTGGTTTATCTCCTCGCGCTCCGCGGTGAGAGCGGATGTCTTTTCGTTTGCCGCCGCGCATATCTCCTCGGCACAACCGCAGCCGTCCGGGAATGTTGCGCGCACAAAGCCGGCGGTATTGAGACGGCGCATAAGCTCGTCCGCATCCGATTTTTCGGCTATGAATATAGCGTAAGCCGCAGTCGGATCGCGCTTTATCACCCGCCATGCCGCCGCAAGTCCGTCAAGACGCGCTTCTATGGCGCTCTCTTCTGTCGATGCCGGCAGGCTTCCGAATACCAGCCGTGTACTTTCGGTTCCCTTTAAATCAAGTGCAAGACCGCACCCGAGCCACGGCTTTGCCGCATCGGCTTTTCCCGCAGCATCGGCAAGCTCCCGTTCTATCACCGTAAGTCTCTCGCGCATTCCGTTTATACGGGCGACAACCGCCGCAGCATCGCTGCGGACTCCGCCCCTGTCGGCTGCGAACGCCTCACGGTCGGCGTTTATTGCGGGAGCCGCGCCAAGCCCGCCGCGCTTTTTACTGAACGGGTAAAGAGGTTCCATTGCCGACTCGATAGCCGCAAGCGAATTTTCACACTCGCGTATGCGAGCCGACGGATCGTACCTCACAAGATAGCTGTCACTGTCCGTACCCACCATGTCAACGTCAACGCACCGCAGCTTTATCAGCTTTGCGGCGACCGCATCGGCATCCCCGGCGTAAGCCCAGACGGTGAGGCGCTTCATTACGCACGTAGACATTTCTCTACTATCTCCCAGTAAATCATTTTTACCGCCTCATCGGCATTGCGTGAGGCATCGGTCTCTATTGCCGCGGCATCCTTGCGCGCAGTTTCAGCGCCCGACGCCACAAGACTGTCCGCCTTGCGCGTTATGTCGGCTACCGTCGCCGCAGCCTCGCGATGCGCCTCGGCATCAGCCTCGGATACGATACGCTCAGCCTCGGCGTGCGCACGCGCTATCCGCGCCTTTGCCTCCTCGGCGGCATCCTGACGTATCTTCCCGGCCCTCTCCTCCGCCATACGTATTTCTCTCAGCGAATCCATTGTCATTTACGAGCAAAACTCCCTTCCCGCCGCACCTCAGGACGGCACGGCGATATGAATTTCTCCTTTGGTCAGCGGCAGTCAGACCGCATCCGGAAATCTTCTTCATATTTGTATATAGTGGCTCCGCAGTATCGCACTATATCGTGCGCAACTGGAAAATTCCACAATATGCTGTATTGCATTATATCACAAAAAAGCCTTAATGTCGACCGCTTTCACCCTATTGTTGCAAATAATTTTGAAATCATTCTGAATTGCGTCAAAGATTTATCAATATTTTCACGACTCTCCGAAACCGTTCCCGCGGACGCTTCAAGTCTTACAAAGCGTCCGTCGGCAGAGAAA
>CATYWI010000249.1 GCA_958414155.1 uncultured Anaerotruncus sp.
CTACGGCTCCCTCGGCTTTATGCGCCGCGACACGCAGGAGGAGCTTTCGCACCCCAAGGACGACTACACCAAATACATAGAAGAGAACTATCCCTACGTTTTTGACTACAACGGTCAGCGCAGCGAGATGTACTATGTGCCGCAGGTATCCCAGCTTCCCGCCGAGGCGCACCCGACGCAGTGGATAGGCGACCGCTCCGTCGAATTCATCGAAAGCTGCGATCCCGAAAAACCGGTATTCCTCATGTCCTCCTTCATTCATCCTCATCCTCCGTTCTGCCCGCCCGCGCCCTGGAACAAGCTCTACCGCTCGGACGAGTTGCCCGCGCCCTTTATACCGGACGACACTGCCGAGCTGAAACCGCTTCTTCACAAGACGTTCGACACCGACCGTCTTGGCATTTCCGCGCTCGATGCACTCAAACTGAAGAACTCCTACTATGCCTGCGTATCGTTTGTCGATTACCAGATATCCCGCATTCTCGATGCGCTCCGCCGCCGCGGAATGTACGACGACACGGTAATCCTCTTCACCTCCGACCACGGCGAGTGTCTGGGCGACTACCGCAACATGGGCAAGCGGACGATGCTCTCCTCCGCCTCGGCGATACCCTTTATGCTTCGTGTGCCCGGCATGTCCGCCGGACGCCGTCCCGATCCCGTCTCTCTCGTCGATGTTGCGCCGACCCTTCTCTCGCTTGCCGGCGTTGACTACGATCCCGCCGAATTCGACGGCACCGACATTTTCAGTTCGGTCCACGACGTTGTATACTCCCAGTACAACTGCCACGAAAAGGGTGTTTACATGGCGGCAGGTGCGACCGACAAGCTGATATGGCACGGTCCGCGGCGTCAGTACTACTACTTTGACCGTTCGCCCGAGACGCACGATCTTTACTCCGGGCTTTGCGGAAGCGAGCGTGTGAAGTACCTCAAGGAGAAGCTGGATGCGTATGTAGCGGCGGACACCGGCAAGCCCGATGCGCCCGCCTCCGGTGAGTCCTCCGGCTGGCGTCCTCCCTTTGGTGTTTCGCGCATGGATCACACTGCGCGTCGCGCCGAGGAAGCTGCACGCATTCCCGAGGGCTACAAGATCGATCTCCGCCGTCCCAGCGACAAAGAGATTTTTTGAGCTCGGGTGGCGTTTAAGCAGATTTGTAACCGCGTACCCCGATGGCGAAATGAGTACTAATTCTTATCTACCACACGCCCATAGTTACATCTGAACATGAAGCGTCTTGTCAATGGTGTGAGTACAGATTTATATCAGACTCCACGTCTTAAGTTACTTCTGAACATAACGTAGCTTGTCAATAAACAGAGAGCGGATTTATATCTGCTCTCTGTTTTCTTCTATGGAAAATAGAATAATGAAGATTTTGCTTTCGCAAAATCCACCTCACTTTTTCACTTTTACTTATAACTTCTTATAACATCAGCGGCTGTTAAAAAGCTCAAAACGAGTTTTTCAACAGCCGCTTTTTTATAGATGGTGTAAGTCCGGACTAACTCCCGCCGGAAAGTTACCCCGTTTTCAGATGTAACTATGGGCGTGTAGTAGATATTAGTCCGATCTTATTTCACGGTCGGGGTATGCAGCGCAGAGTCTGCACAAACGTCACCCGAGTTTAAATGTACATTTGGCGTCGAATTCGACGGTGCCGTTGTAGTTCTTGAGAGTTCCGGTAACAGTGATGACCTGACCTTCGGCAAGATTTGCCGCACCCTCGCCGACCATGCGGAAACACTGAATGGTCTTGTCGGAAATACCGGCAACGGTGATGGTAACGGTAATGTTCTGATACTGCTCGCTGTACGGAGTGTCGATTTTGGTGATAACACCTGTGAGAGTCTTCTCACCGTCAAGAGCAGTGTGCTTGGCAAGCTTGTAAGCCGAGATAACGGTCTTTACATCCGCAAAATCGTCATCGGCGATGAGCAGGCAGCCCGCGTCGAATTCAACGGTGCCCTGGTAGTTCTTGATGGTTCCGTAAACGTTGATGGTCTGACCCTCGGCGAGCTTATCCGCACCCTCACCCTTGAGACGGAAGCACTTGATCGGTTTGTCGGTAATGCCGTCAACGATGATGGTAACGGTGATGTTCTTGTACTGATCGCTCCATGCGGTGTCGATCTTGGAGATAACACCCTTGAGGATGACAGGAGAGGACATCGACTCACCCTCGGCAAGAGAGTAAGCGGCACCCACGGTCTTGGACTGGTCGATATGCTCGCCCTTGCCGATGAACCGGCAGCCCGAATCAAACTCAATGGTACCGTTGTAGTTCTTGATGGCGCCTTCAACGGTAATCTCATCGCCTACTGCAAGAGACTCGGCGCCGTCACCGGTAAGACGGAAGCACATGATGGGCTTGTCGGTGAGTCCGGCAACCTCGATGGTAACGGTGATGTTCTTGAACTGATCGCTCCATGCGGTGTCGATCTTTATGATCTTACCGAAGAGACGGCAGGTTCCGGGCAGCGACGTGCCGGCTTCGAGCTTGTAGGCGGCGTCAACTATCTCGGCGTAGCTCATTTCGGTGGCTACGAGCTTAATCTCGAACACGCGGGTCTCGGTGACGGAACCGCACTTGAGAGTGGCTGTCAGCTTGACTGTTGCATCGGTGTCGGGAAGCTTGATCGTGAGCTTGCCGTTTGCAACAACTGCAGCGGCGTTATCGGATTCCCATGTGATGGCGACCTTGTCATAGGTCTTGCCGACGGAGGGAAGCTCAATCTCGGTATCGGCGGTAACGGTGGAAACGACCGAAAGACCATCCTTTTCAAAGGCTACCATGCCGGCATCATCCTTCTGGGGAAGAGCGACATACTCAAACGCATCGGCGGATGCGGGGGTGAGGTAGAACGCGCCGTCGTATACGCAGATGATACCGGTAACGTTGGCGGTCCAGCCGGCGTGCTCAGCATGACCCTTCTTGAGAGTCGCCTGCTCATCCTTGGTGATGGGGCAGACGGAGGAGGAGATTCTTATGTAGCTCTCGTTCTCGCCGAGTCTGAACTTGTAGTAACCGCCCGAGGTGTCCTCGCCGGTGATCTCAACACCCTTGAGGGTGACGAGCATGCCCTGCTGTGCGGTGAGGG
>CATYWI010000250.1 GCA_958414155.1 uncultured Anaerotruncus sp.
GCGTTCATTTACTTCACCCCTTTCTGTGAGTGGCGGAATTTTATCTCATAATTGATGAAAAATTCACTGCCTATGATGAAAAACAGAATGATACCGGTGATGATGTCCGAGAATGACTGATTGAGGCGGAATACGGTGGAGATCTCGTTTGCGCCCTTTTCAAGGAAGACGAGCAGGAATGAAGTCAGCACCATGTATATGGGGTTGAACTTTGCAAGCCACGATACCATAATGGCGGTAAATCCTCTGCCGCCCGCAATCGTGGTGGCTATCGTATGGTTGGTGGAGCCGACGAGCAAAAGACCCGTGATGCCGCAAAGTGCGCCGGAGAGGATCATTGTTCTGATTATGACCTTTTTTACGTTTATGCCGATGTAGCGCGCGGTGTTTTCGCTTTCTCCGACAACCGATATTTCATATCCGTGCTTGCTGTACTTGAGGTAGATATAAATAAGAACAGTCAGCGCAAGAACTATTATTATGTTGAGCAGATAATCGTATTTACCGATGGTGGGGAACCAGCCTGCGTGAGTTGACTGGTTGATTATGCCGACCTTTCCCGAACCCTTCGGTACTTCCCACTCCATTACAAAGTACGAAACGAGCTGTATCGCCACGTAGTTCATCATAAGAGTGAATAGCGTTTCGTTGGTGTTCCACTGTGCCTTGCAGACGGCGGGGATCACCGCCCATATAGCGCCGGCAATGATTGAAGCGGCTATCATAACGATGTAGAGCAGCCAATTGGGCATTTTGCCGCCGAGCATTATCATGCACGCGGCGGTAGCAAGACCGCCCACAAGCACCTGACCCTCGGCTCCGGTGTTCCAGAATCGCATTTTGAAGGCAGGCGTCACTGCAAGCGATACGCAAAGGAGCATCGCGAGGCTCTGGAGCATGTTCCACACGCGCGTAGGAGTGGCAAAGGAGCCGCGGAACATCGTTGCATATACGGTAAAGGGATTTTCGTGCGTCAGCAGCATGGTGACTATCGCACTGAACAGCAGTGCCGCAACTATTGCAATGCCGCGTATCATCCATGCGCGGTACCACGGTATCGCATCGCGTTTTACTATATGAAACAGCGGTTCGCGGAGCTTATGCTCGGCTTGTGCGCCGTTTTTTACGTTTTTACTCATTGCTTTCTTCCTTCCGGTGGGTCTTTGTCATAAGCAGACCTATCTCTTCTTTGGTGGCGGTTCTGCCGTCAACTATGCCGGTTATCCTGCCGTCGGCAACGACCATTATTCGGTCGCAAAGCTCAACAAGAACGTCAAGGTCCTCGCCGACAAATATGACCGCAACGCCGTCGTCCTTTTCCTTGGATAGCAGGTTGTATATCAGATAGGAGGAGTTGATGTCAAGTCCGCGCACGGGGTAAGCCGCCATAAGGACCGTGGGACGGGCGGATATCTCGCGTCCGACGAGTATCTTCTGCACATTGCCGCCCGAAAGCCGTCTTACGGGAGTGGAGACGCCCGGCGTTACGACCTCAAGCTCGCGCACTATCTGCTCGGCAAGGTCGTGCGGCTTTTTGCGTTCGAGGAACATCGTTTTGCCGCGGCGGTAGCTGCGCAGCATCATATTGTCGGTTATGTCCATGTTTCCGACAAGACCCATGCCGAGTCTGTCCTCGGGGACGAAAGAAAGTCTTACTCCGAGGTTGCGTATCTGGAGCGGCGTTTTGTCGCGCAGATTGTCAACGCCGCCTGTTTTCGGATTGTTGTAAAGGATCTCGCCGCTTTCAAGTGATTGCAGACCTGCAATCGCTTCAAGCAGCTCGCGCTGACCGCTTCCGGCGATACCGGCAATGCCGAGTATTTCGCCCGAGCGCGCGGTGAAGGTAACGTCGCTGAGGATCCGCGCGCCTTCCTTGTTGCGGCAGTCAAGACCGCGCACCACAAGACGATCTGCAGTGTTTTTCGGCTCTTTGCGTTCTATGTTAAGGCTTATTTTCTTGCCCACCATCATTTCGGTGAGCTGGCTCTCGGAGGTCTCGGCGGTATTTACTGTGCCGATATACTCGCCCTTGCGGAGGACCGCAACGCGGTCTGAAAGCGAGAGCACCTCGTGCAGCTTGTGGGTTATAATTATCACCGCTTTGCCGTCGGCGCGCATACGGCGCAGCACGGCGAAGAGACGGTCGGTCTCCTGCGGGGTCAGCACGGCGGTCGGCTCGTCCAGTATGAGGATGTCCGCACCGCGGTAAAGCACCTTGATTATTTCTACCGTCTGCTTTTCCGAGACGGACATGGTGTATATTTTTTTATCGGGATCTATGACAAAGCCGTAGCGCTCGGTTATCTCGGCGACCTTGCGGCGCGCCCCTTTGAGATCGTATTTCCCGTCTTTTATGCCGAGAATGATATTCTCGGTAGCGCTGAACACATCCACCAGTTTGAAGTGCTGATGTATCATTCCTATTTTGTATTTGAAGGCATCCTTCGGCGAGCTTATAACGACCTCCTCGCCGTCTATAAGTATCTCGCCCTCATCCGGGTAATAAATACCCGCTATCATATTCATAAGGGTGGTCTTGCCGCTTCCGTTTTCTCCGAGTATGGCAAGGATCTCACCCTTGTTTACGGTCAGATTCACATCCTTGTTGGCTGTTATGTGACCGAACCGCTTGGTCACACCTCTCAGTTCAAGGGCAATATTGTTTTCCACAGAAATCCTCCGGAATGTGCATTTGGATGTTTTTTTACTCCGGAGCAGTCTCCGGAAAAATCAATTCAAGGGACCGCCGGGGATCGGGCGGGGAAAACCCCGACCGATCTCTGACAGTCCCGATGATATAAGGCGATATTTATCAGCCGCCGTAGTTTCTGTCAAGCAGGGTGATGCCGTCGATCTCTACATCAAAGTAGGGAGCGGAACGGAACTTGGATTCCTCAAAAATACCGTTGATAACAACCTCGGTATCCTTTTCGTAGTTGGCATCGGTGTTGACGTCAGCCATATAGCTGGTGAGAGTCTTGCCGCCAACGGTGAATTTAGCGGTATCGAAGACCTTGAGGGAACCGTTCTTGAGCTTGGCGATAGCATCGTCGATGGCAGCCTGTGTGCCGGCGGCGGCAGCCTTGTCGTTGAGAGCGGT
>CATYWI010000251.1 GCA_958414155.1 uncultured Anaerotruncus sp.
GTCCCAAACTTCGCGCGCTACCAGCTGCGCCACACCCCGATGGGTGAAAATATTCGATTTTTGCGGTCAAATCCGTAAGTGGTCAAATCTGTGGTCAAAAGTTTTTTGCCGAAACACACGACGGCGGAAAAGCGAGAAAATGCGAGAAAAACGGAGCTTTTGCGAGCTTTCGGCGGTCGGCTCGTGAGGCGGTCACACGCTCCCAAACGTCGCGCGCTACCAACTGCGCCACACCCCGAGGTTTAGTTATGTCGGTAAATATATCCCCAATAACACGTTGGTAAATATCGTAAATGACACCTACCTTGGTATCTGCCGGGCGCCGGCACGGCAGTGCGCGGTGCCCGGGCAACAGGTATCTCAAACAAATAAACAGGCTTTGATCTTATATTATTCCAGCGTGAGGCTATCGCAATTCAGAAAATCATGCGCGCCGATAAGCGAATCTGTCGGAACAATGCGCTCGGCGCCGCATTTGCGGCAAAACACGCGCACGCCGTCATCCGTTACTTCGGCATCGTAATCCCCTTCCCCATCATGGCATCGGCAAAAAATCTTCCCCTCTGCCTCAAGGTCGTGGATAACGAACATAATTATTTCAAACACCTGCGGGTCCGGCAACATCTCATCATCGCCGTCAAATGCAGAAAAATCGCTGATACCGTTTTCCTCAAGCATATCGAGCAATTCAAGCTCGCTCCTGGCGACCTCCGCCTTCACGTGGTTGGAGTCTCCCATGAAGCAGATGTTTATATCCGAGTACGGGCACGGAAGCACAAAGAGATCGCGTCCGTAAAAGATCTGCTTGTTTACCGTAAACACATGAGGCTTGCGGCAAAAAATGCACGGAACCGTCAGTCTGATCTTATCGTCGCTCTGGATAACGACATCCATCTCGCTTTTTCCGCAATCGCATTTCAGCTTTACGCGGTTCGCGGAAAGCGCGAATATATCCACCACGCTCAGCACGCCGGCGCCGCACTCGGGGCACCGGTAGGCAACCGTTGTTTTTTTAGGTTCAAGAATCATTAAAACCACACCTTTCGGGGCATATCGCACCTTTTTCAGTATATGCCGGCGTAACTGATCCCGCACCGGAAACGGTTGCCCGTTTGTGCCGTATTTTTATCAGCCGAGAGTGCTTATAAGACCGCTGTTAAAGGACACGCCGGCGGATTCCTTGGCGGTATCGTACCATGCGGTGTACTTATCGTTGGTAAGACCATCCTCGGCAGTCAGCTTCCATGTAACCTCGCCATCGCCGACAAAGTACATGATGTGCGCGCCGAATGTTGTCTCAACTATATCAACATCGCCGACTTTTCTTTCGGGATCAAATATCCATGCGTCGAATTCCTCGACCATGTAATCCTTGGTCACGTTCTCATAGAAGTTGTTGCTGTCCTCGTTGTACTCTTTGGCTAAAGCTTCGAAGGCGTCCTTTGTCATTTCGCCTTCCTTATACTTCTTGAGTATCTCCTCTGCCTTTTCTCTTGCCTTGGTTTTGTCGTTGTCATAGGTCGCGGTCTTGAAGAGGATGTGACCTACGTTCTTGGTAACAGTCTCGTCAAGGTGAGCGGGAGCATCGAGATAGTAAGCGGTATAAGTGGATTTCTTATCGTTCTCGGAGGATATGACGGTCTTGTCACCCGCCTTACGGTCGGAAGCGAACAGCCACTTGGCGGCGTCTGTTGCATCTTCGGCTGCGGGATCAGAGTATGACGTCTCGCTCGTCTTCTGCATGGAGTCGTAAGCGTTCTGAACATCCTTGAGCAGGCTCGCAGACACAGCGTCAAGCGCCTTGGCATAGGTCTCGTTGTAGTTGGAATCATCCGCATACTTCTTGAGGTTCTCAGTGCCGCCCTTTACCTTGTCGGCGATCGCCTTTATCATAGCCGCCTTATCCGCTGCAAGCGTATTTTCGTCGGGGAGACCCTTAACGGTGCCCTTGGTATTGGTCGCGTAATAGGAATCGAACTTGTCCTCTGCAAATGTGCCGAGAATGTACTCGACAGCCTTGGCGACGAACGCATCCTTATCGGCGCATGCGGCAAGCTCCTCTGCGAGCTTCTTGGCGTTTTCTTTGGCTTTGTTATAAGCCTCTTTTTCCGCATCGGTGGCTTCGGCGTCCTTCAGCTCAAGCTCTGCGGTAAAGGTGTAGGAAAGGGTATCGGCTGCAAGCATCTTGGAGGGGTTATCCTTTACGTACTTGTCGATCTCTTCATCGGTGATACCGTCTTTGATGCGCTCGATGTACGCAGTGCGGTATTTGTTTGCAAGCGCCTGAAGCTCCATGGCGTGACGGATATTGGAATCATTTACGCCGTTACCGCACTCCTGGGTGTAGAGGTAGCTCGCGGTATAGCCCGAATAACCGGCAGTAGCATATTGGGACGCCATCTCCTGGAAGGTCTTGTTCATATCCTTGATATTCTGCTTTATGGTGGCAATCTCGCTGTCATCCAGCTTCATGCCCTCGGCTCTCGCCGCCTCACAAAGCACAAGGATAGTCTCTACCTGAGTCTGGGTCTGCTCGGCAAAGTAGTCATACCACGTTTTGGTCTTTGACGTGTCGATACCGCACACCGAAGTCTTGAGGTTGCTGAGTGAGGTATCCTTGGGAAGTCCGAGCTGTGTAAGGTAGGAAGACAGTCCGGACGATGAATATGTGCTGATGAAGGTATTTTTTGTGCTGTTTATAAAATAGGTCATTTCCGCGCCGCTCACCTTATAATGCTCGGATCTTGCAGCGGTTCTGATGCGGGGCAGAAGCGACGTTGCGCCCCAAAGCAGCAAGCACGCCACGAGGAGCACCGCACAGCAGATAACACCTATGCGCGTGTACAGTCCCGACTTATCGGCACTGCCCTTTTTGCTGAACTTAGAGGGATCCGCAATGACCTCTCCGGCTCTTGAATTTCTTGATCTGGTACCCTTTCCCATTGTATGTACCCTTGTCCTTTCCGACGCGTGCTTGCTGAAGCCCGGGATAGCCCGCTACCGCGCTGCGGCAGGCGTCATATCTTTGTTTTTTTGTTTTACGGGTTATTGGTTTTGGTGGGGGCAGTATGCATAATAACAGCCTGCCCCCATA
>CATYWI010000252.1 GCA_958414155.1 uncultured Anaerotruncus sp.
CAACATATTCCGGAATGCCTGCCGCCGGACGTATGGCTGCCTACGATGCGGACGGCGACACACTTTTCTTCTCGCTCTCATCCTATCCGCGGCACGGCAGTGTTATCATTACGGACCGCGCGGCGGGAAGTTATGTTTATATACCGAGCGACGGATTTTCCGGACGTGACAGCTTTTCCTACACCGTGCGCGACGAGTGGGGAGAACGCGCCGAGGGAGTCGCGACGGTCAGCATAACCGTAACGCGGCGCGGCGGCAGAGCCGGCTTTGCCGATATGAGCGGCAGTGTGTTTGAGGGCGCCGCGCTGCGCGTCTCGGAGGCGGGCATAATGGGCGGGACAGAGGTCGGCGGTAAAACATATTTTTATCCCGACCAGACTGTCAGCCGCTCCGAATTTATCGTAATGGCAATGACTGCGGCGGGCATCAGTGACCTTCCCGCGTGCTCCGCTACCGTTTTTGCCGACGACGGCGACATTCCTGCTTCCGCCAAGCCGTATATAGGGGCGGCATATAAGCTCGGTATCTGCGACGGATGGATAAAGGACGGCAAGCAGTGCTTTCTGCCGGATGAGGCGGTGAGCGTTGCGGAAGCGGCGGTGATAACTGCTGGTCTGCTCGAAATAAAAACAGACGGCGCCACCGCCGCATGGTGTGATGACGGCGGCGTGCCGGCATGGGCTTCAGCCGGATTCGGAACGATGAAGGCGGCGGGCTTTGTCGGGACGGTTCCTGCGTCCACGGCGCGGTCCGATCTTGACAGACGCACCTGCGCCGTGCTTATGACTGCAATAATGCGGTATTCCGCCGCCAAAAAATAAGCGACAGCGGTTCGTAGGGAATATCGGTATATATGCGTCCAACGGAGGTGTTGAAAAACTCAATTGGTTTTTTCAACACCTCCGTTTTGACGGGAACATATATATCCTCCATACCGGCGTCAGCATAAAAAATGCGTGGTATATATTGGCATATGACACCAACAACGGCATGAAGGAAATGCTTATCGGTAACGGTGTGACGGTAACATGGTGATCCCCCTGTGATAAGAAAAAACGGAGATTCAAAAAAATCGGTCAAACCTATTGCATTCCGCACTGTTTTTTGATATAATATATAA
Organism: uncultured Anaerotruncus sp.; assembly: GCA_958414155.1. Next base: position 1,121 of record CATYWI010000252.1, read on the forward strand.
CGTGAAAACTTGTTTCAGGCTTCGGCTGTGAAATAAGGCCATACCAGCCGGGGAGTTAGCGGTGCCCTGTACCCGAAATCCGCTAAAGCGGGGGTGCATTCCCCGAACGAGGGCTGAACCGACGCGGTCTGAGACGGTGTTTGTGTGTTGAGGAGTGGGTCCTGCGCAATTCGGAGCTGTGAACCATGTCAGGTGGGGAACCAAGCAGCATTAAGCAGTTTACCGGATGTGCCGCGGGGACGCCTGCTCTGAGCATGGATAACGAGTAACGCGCGGCGGCGATGTTCGACTTTGGGGTGTATGGTCTTATTTTGCAGCCGATTTCTGTAAATTCACTTTTTTGATTCTTATCAGGGGACGTGATGAAATGCATCAGGCATTATACCGTAAATACCGTCCGCGCACATTTGACGATGTGTGGGGGCAGGAACACATAACCCGTGTCCTCAAATACGAAATTTCGCACGGGCAGATAAGTCATGCCTATCTTTTCTGCGGCTCGCGCGGAACCGGTAAAACCTCATCGGCGAAAATACTTGCTCGCGCCGTGAACTGCGAGTCTCCCGTGGACGGCAGTCCGTGCGGAAAATGCGCGGCATGCCGGCTGATGGATTCGGGCGGCGAGACGGACATTCTCGAAATGGACGCTGCGTCAAACAACAAGGTTGATGATATACGCGCGATACTTGACGAGGTGGTCTATACGCCGTCAAGCCTTAAGTACCGTGTTTACATTATCGACGAGGTACACATGCTGTCGCAAAGCGCCTTCAATGCGCTCCTTAAAACGCTTGAGGAGCCGCCGGCGCATGTGATATTCATACTTGCCACAACAGAGCTGCAAAAGTTGCCGGCTACCATCGTTTCACGCTGCCAGCGATTCGATTTCAGACGTATACCTGTGCCGGTGCTTACTGCACGGCTTGAGTATATTGCAAAATGCGAGGGTATAGACCTTGAGCATGACGCCGCGCTGATACTTGCAAGACTGGCGCAGGGCGGAATGCGCGATGCGATAAGTCTGCTTGAGCTGTGCGCGGGCGGACGGGAGCGCATCACGCCCGAGGTGGTGAACGATGCGGTAGGCTCTACGGGACGCGAGAGCGTTTCACGCACCGTGCGCGCGCTTGCCGCGCGGGACGCCTCAACGCTTTTCGATATTGTTTTTGAGACCGATTCATCGGCAAAGGACATAACCGTTTACTGGGGAGAGCTTATCTCATATTACCGCGATATGCTCGTGATAAAGACGGGAGCGGATGCAGTAAAATATCTTGATCTTACCGAAGCGGAGGCGGAGACGCTGCGCGCCGATGCTGCTTTATTTACTCGTGAGACGCTGATGTATCACAGCCGTCTGCTTGACGAGGCATATCTTGCAATGCAGCGCGCGGGCGCCATAAGACGCTCGGTGGCTGAAATGACGCTTCTGCGCATGGCGGACGAGCGGCTCGACACACGACCAGAGGCGCTTCTTTCCCGTATTGCGGCGCTGGAAAGCGCAATGGCTGGCGGGGTGGCGGTCACGCTTCCGTCATTTGACGAGTCGCGCCCGGTTGCCGATTCGGAGGTCACATTGGGGGACGTCCCTGCGGCGCCGCCGGAGATCGTGGGATATCCCGAGCCTGTTGCCGCGAAGCCGGCAGAGGAGAAAAAGCCGGAGCCTGCCGTTCCCGCGCGCAAGCCTGTGCGCAGCTTTGCCGAGATCGCCGAGCGTATCGCGGAGGCAGATCGCGGTGTGGGCGGATTCGTGCGCAAATGCCGCGCGTATTCCGACGGAGACGGCGGGATGCTCATCTACTGCGAGACGCAGTTCACAAAGAATCTGCTTTCGCGTGAAAAAAACCTTGCTCTCATCGCATCGGCGGCATCGGCTGTGCTTGAACGCCGCATAGCGCCGAATGCAGTGAAAATAGAGGTTTTGCCGGAGTCGGAGGACCCGGACGCTGCGGCGCTGCTCGACAGCGAGCT
>CATYWI010000253.1 GCA_958414155.1 uncultured Anaerotruncus sp.
GAGCTGACCTTGTTTACGTTCTGACCGCCGGCGCCGCTGGAGTGGAAGGGAATGAAGTCGTAGTCCTCGTCGCGTACCACGACCTCGTCGAGCTTGTCGAACTCCGGCATTACTTCGATCGAGGCGAAGGAGGTCTGACGTCTGCCTGCGGCATCAAAGGGAGACACGCGCACAAGGCGGTGGACTCCGTTTTCGCTCTTGAGATATCCGTAGGCGTTGGGACCTTCAACGAATATCGTGGCGCTCTTTATACCGGCTTCTTCGCCGTCCAGCCAGTCTGTCAGCTTGACCTTGTAGCCGTTCTGCTCCGCCCAGCGTGTTATCATGCGGTAAAGCATCAGCGCCCAGTCCTGCGCCTCGGTGCCGCCCGCGCCGGGGTGGAATGATACTATTGCGTTGTTGTGATCATACTCACCGGAAAGAAGGATCGAGGTGCGCTCGTGCTCTTCCTGCTTCATTATCTCTTCAAGTTCTGCCTGAACCTCGGGGACCGAGCTTTCGTCGTTCTCCTCTATCGCCATTTCGGCAAGGGTGATCGCATCTTCAAGGCGCGCGCACAGCGCTTCGTATTCCGCTACGGTGTCCTTTGACTGCTTTATTGTCTGAAGGATCTTTGAGGAGCGCTCCTGATTGCTCCAGAAGTCCGGCTCAAGTGTCTCCTTTTCAAGCTCGTCCGCCTTTGTGCGCAGCTCATCCACGCGAAGCGCCGAGCCAAGCTCTTTCAGCACCGGACGCATGGATACGAGCTTATATTTTGCTTCTTCAAGTGCAACTATCATTTTAGATCAATACTCCGAATTTTATTGATAAGTCATTATCGTTCATTATAGTATACCATAAAATGCCGCGCCTTTGCAATAGGTAAATGAAAAATTTCTGTGATTTGTCCCGCGCGCATACTAATATTTTCGCAGCTGCGGTCCGAAAAAATACCGGCTGCATCGGATTCCGTGTACCGGGATCGGATGCAGCCGGTATAAAAATGAGTTCAGACCGAGCAGTGTGAGCAGTGCTCGCAGTCGGGGAACTGACTTTCATCGTATTTTATCCCCTTTTTGCAGTAGTAGTCCTTTACCGCCGCCTTGATGGCTTCCTCGGCAAGCACCGAGCAGTGTATCTTGTGCGCGGGCAGACCGTCAAGCGCCTCGGTCACAGCCTTATTTGTCAGGGTGAGCGCCTCGGAGAGCGGCTTTCCCTTTATCAGCTCGGTCGCCATAGAGCTGGAGGCTATCGCCGAGCCGCATCCGAAGGTCTCGAATTTTACGTCCGTGATGATGTCGTTATCTATTTTGAGGTATATCTTCATTATGTCGCCGCATTTTGCGTTGCCAACCTCGCCGACGCCGTCCGCGTTTTCTATCACACCGACATTGCGCGGGTGCATGAAGTGATCCATTACCTTTTCACTGTAAAGTGCCATTGTTTTATATTCCTTTCTTTAGCTTCATCAAAGCAGGAAGGGCTTTTCGCCCTCGCATTTTTCTCTCCACAGCGGCGACATTCCGCGCAGATAGCTCACTACCTCGGGAATGGCGTGAAGCATATACTCCACCTCTTCGGCGGTATTGGTCTCGCAGAGCGTGAGGCGAAGCGAGCCGTGCGCTATTTCGTGCGGTCTGCCTATCGCAAGCAGAACGTGACTGGGATCGAGCGAGCCGGAGGTGCATGCCGAGCCGGACGAGGCGCATATTCCGCGCGCGTCAAGCAGCAAAAGCAGGCTTTCGCCCTCTATGCCTTCAAAGCAGAAGTGAACATTTCCGGGCAGACGGTTTACCGGATCGCCGTTAAGGGCAGAGTGGGGAATGGGAGAGAGTCCCGCTATCAGTCTGTCGCGCAGCGCGCTGATATACGCGGTGTTTTCCGCCATATGCTCGCATGCCTCGTCGAATGCGGCAGCCATGCCAACGATGGCGGGGATGTTTTCGGTACCCGCGCGTTTGCCGCGCTCCTGAGCGCCGCCTTCAATGACCGGTGTGAGGAGGATGCCCTGCCGCGCGTAAAGCGCGCCGATGCCCTTGGGACCGTGGAACTTGTGTCCCGAAAGCGAGAGCATGTCAATGTTTTGTTTCTTTACATTTATTGGCAGATGTCCCGCAGCCTGTACTGCGTCTGTGTGGAACAGCACACCCGCCGCGCGGCATACGGCACCGATCTCGGCTATCGGCATTACCGAGCCAATCTCGTTGTTTGCATACATAACGCTGACAAGGCAGGTGTCGGGACGTATCGCCGCCGCGACCTGTGCCGCAGTAACGGTACCGGTGCTTCCGACGGGAAGAAGCTCAACGTCGAAGCCCTCCTTTTTCAGCTTTTCAAGCGTGTGAAGCACAGCATGGTGCTCAAACGCGGTCGAAATTATATGCTTTTTGCCTTTTTTCTCTCCGAGCCTTGCAGCCGAGATGAGAGCCTGATTGTCCGCCTCGCTGCCGCCGGAGGTAAATGTGATCTCGCGGGGCTGACATCCGAGGCGCGCCGCTATGCGCGCACGCGCATCGGCAAGAGCCTCAGCGGCACACTGCCCGACGCTGTGAAGGCTTGAGGGGTTTCCGTAATACGTTTCCATGTAGGGGAGCATTGCATCTATCGATGCGCGGCTCATTTTTGTGGTCGCCGCATTGTCGGCATATATCTGCATTTTCCGTGACTCCTGTGTTTTTAATTACCTATCTTTTTTGTGGGTTTAATGCATTATAACATGTTTTGCCTACCTTGTCAATAGGTTTTTGCGTTTCTTCGGGATTTTTTTCGTATGTATACGGCGAATTTTATTTTTCCGGCTCTTCAAGCAGGTCGGCAAGCGTTACGCTGTCAAGATATCCGTTTATAAGCCCGTCAAGCTTTTCCCACATCGGCAGGGTGCGGCAGGCGCCGGCGCGGTCACACCTGTTGGGTGAGCATTCAAGACAGGACACCGGAGCGAGCGTTCCCTCGGTCAGCCGCAGTATCTCGCCCACCGAATATGCGGTTGCGGGACGGTTGAGACGGTAGCCGCCGCCCTTGCCGCGCAGCGCGTCAACAAGCCCGGATCTTGAAAGCACCGAGATTATGCTCTCAAGATATTTTTCCGATATCCCCTGATCCTCTGCTAT
>CATYWI010000254.1 GCA_958414155.1 uncultured Anaerotruncus sp.
CGCGCCGCGCGATGGGCGACTACTGCCGCCGGGTCATCCTCGAGGACTTCTCCGCCGCGCGGATGGCGCACGACTACGAGGCGATGTACGCAAGTCTCCCCGCCGTCACGCCGGACGTGCCTGGCAAGATTTTAGTCAGCGGCTACTACGGCTTCGGCAACGCGGGCGACGATTCGATTGCCGCGGCGCTGGTGGCGGGCATCCGCGCCTATGCGCCGGATCTGCCGATCACATTCTTCTGCAAGGATCCCAAAAACAGTGCGAAAAAATACGGCGTGCGCGCCGTCCGCCGCTTCAACATTCCCGCCGTTCTGCGCGAAATGCGCACGGCGAAGCTGCTGATCAGCGGCGGCGGCAACCTGCTGCAAAATACGACCTCCTCGCGCTCGCTGTTCTATTACACCACGATCATCCGCATGGCAAACCGGCGCGGTCTGCAAGTCTTTGTGCTGGCAAACGGACTCGGACCGATCCTCGGCGAGCGGTACGAACGCGATGTGGCAAGGACGCTTGCGCTTGCCGACCGAATCACCCTGCGTGAGCCGCAGTCTCTGGACTATGCGGCGTCGCTCGGCATCCCGCACGACCGCATGACGCTGTCCGCCGACCCTGCGCTGCTGCTGACGCCCGCAGACGCGCGCCGCGTGGATTATATTCTGAAAAATGCAGAAAATGTGCCGCACTTCGCGGTCTCACTCCGCAGCTTTGCCACGCTCCGCAGTGAGGAAGTGGACGGCGCGGACGAGGACCGCTTTGCGGCGACGTTTGCCGCCGAGGTGGACGCGATCGCCGCGCGCACGGGGGCAAAGCCACTCTACATCCTGATGCAGTCCAGCCGCGACCGCGACCTCACCGAAAAGGTGAACGCCGCGGCGACGGTCAAGGGCGAGATTCTCGGCGGGCTGACCGCGCGCGAAATCATGGGCGTGCTCGAACGCTGCGAATTTGTCATTTCCATGCGCCTGCATCTGCTGATCTACGCCGTCGCCATCGGCAAGCCGCCGCTCGGCATCTCCTATGACCCGAAGATCGACGCGATGATGCGCTACATGGGCTGTGCCGCGCCGCTCCGCGTCGCCGGACTCAAGGGCGGCGCACTCGCGGACGCCGCCGCCGCACTTTCCGGCGCGCCGCTCTCCGCCGACGCGATCGAGCGCCTGAAGTCGCTCGCGCTCGCCGATGCCGCCTCTGCCGTCGCGATGGCGCGCGGCAAGTAGAAACAGGCGCTATGCGGTCAAATGGCAGAAACATATTGACAATTGCAGGTATTTATAGTATACTATAAATAGACGAAACAACTTCCTTTAAACTTACAAGGAGGTGGTTATCATGTGGAAGTGCAGAGCACAACTACATACGCAGGTGTAGAATGTGTGGTTTTTACATTTACGCTTAAATACGCTTACAGCCAGACCGTCTTATTTACATTTTCTATTATGAAAGGAGATCCCATGAAAAAAGTCAGCTGTTTGCTCAGTATACTGACAGTTTGCTCTATATTGATGACATCTGTTCATGCCGCCACCGGAGAAATTTGCTCCGGTGTACCGCTTGCACCTGAGGGGTGGAACGAAAGTAGCGCTGCGCAAAGAATCTACGGTCATTCCACTGCAAAAGACTCAACCGGCAAAGTTGATACAAAAGATAACGCAGTTGATGAAGTCGATTCGAACTATGGGAAAACACCTTTAGCACCCGAAGGGTGGAACGAGAGCGCAGCCGCAAAACTGCTGTATGGCAGCGGCGAGGCTGATGCCATTACGGTCTATTCTTCTATTTTAGTTTCTGTGCACACGCCGTGCGATCAAGACTGGAGAGACACCTATCCCGACTCTTGGATGTGGGAAGCATCGCGGGCGATTGAAGAGGCTGATGAATTGATGATCGAAAAGTTTTCGATAGACCTGCGGGTGACCCGGCAGTCTCTGTGGGAAACCGATACAACGACCGGAGACGGAAGCAATTTGCTTGAAGAAGCTTGGGAAGATCAGGGGTTGCGCAGCTGCCAGCTGATGATCGCCTTTACGGGAAAATCTTTCCCTTACGGTGGATGGGGACAGGTTGACGGCGCGGGGACTCTGATCATTGATCAGGGATACCCGGCTAATGCAAGCGTGGTGAGACATGAGGTCGGACACAATTATGGTTGCCCAGATCAGTATACACTCGAAAATCCTCCGGTATGCTTTATGAACGACTGCTATAATGAGTTCAATAGCATTTGTACGTCTTGCTATGATACGTGGTACGCAAACCGAAACAGCAAGTAAGAACAAACGAACGGCGAGGCGGGGGCACCCTCCTCGCCGTTTGTTTGCCAAGGAGAAACCATGAAACATAACCGTATATTCATATTGTTGATCTGCCTCATCGCCCTTATGGTGCTGACATCCTGCAACAAGGATAAGAATGCAACGTCGGGCAGTACCGGAACAGACGGAGCCATGTCGGAAGTTGTGGCTGAAGCGCTGCCGGAAGATGTCGCCGCTTCCGTCAATGGAGAGAATATATACAAATATGAGGTTGAGCGCACCGTAAATCAAAATGAAGATATTGAAGTAAACGCAGCGGATGTGCTCGAAGACTCGATCAGAATGCTTGTTGTTGTGCAATACGGCAGAGAGAACGGCGTGGAAGTATCGGAAAGTGAACTGAAAGATCGGATCGTGCTCTATCGGGAAACCTACGAATCCATTTATCAGCGGGCAATCGAGTTATACGGCGAGACCGATTTTGAAAAAGGGCTTCTGTATCGGATGCTCTATGAAAAGACAAAATGTAAAATCATTGCAGAAGCGTGCGAAGCCATCGAGGCGGATAAAACAAACATCGCCGCATTCTGCAAGGACAGGGACGTTGATTACGCCGACTTATCCCCGGAGGATCAGCAGATTGCCAAAAGCGCCTATATGGAGTGGTACGGAAAGCAATGCTTTGCCGCGTTCCAGGATAAGCTGCTCCGAGAAGCCGATATTGTCCGAAACGGCTGTTGATTTGCTGTACAAAGAGCGCGTGCGCCGCGCGAGCGTGAACGCTCAGTTTCCGTCTTCAACAAGGCTAAATGGCAAAAGCG
>CATYWI010000255.1 GCA_958414155.1 uncultured Anaerotruncus sp.
GGACCTCGCGCATTATCATTGCCGCCTCGCGGTCGCATCTGAACTCAACGACAGGCTCCCCGCGCTCGGCGCGCCGCCTTACGAGCCTGCGGCGGAGCATAGGCAGGAACTCATCCTTGATATCGCGGTGGACGAGCACTACCTCGGCGGCGTTGCAGACCGACGGGCGCGATGTTTTGGCGTTTTCAATTATCGAAAGCGCCATTTCGGGATCCGCCGCGCGGTCAACATAGATATGGCATATTCCGGTGCCCGTCTCTATCACGGGTACCTTTGCGTTTTCGACGCAGGCACGAATGAGCCCGGCACCGCCGCGCGGGATAAGCAGATCGACAAGCCCCACTGCCTCCATAAGCTCGCGCGCACCGGCGCGTGTCGTGTCTTCGACAAGGCTCACAGCCTCCGCGGGAAGTCCCGCGCCCGTAAGTCCCTCGCGCAGTGCCGCCACTATCGCCGCCGCCGAACGTGCCGCCTCGTGCCCGCACCGGAGCACCGATACATTGCCGCTCTTTACCGTAAGCGCCGCGGCGTCCGACGTGACGTTGGGGCGGCTCTCGTAAATTATCGCGATAACACCGATGCCTACCGACATTTTTCTTATCGTGAGTCCGTTGGGACGCACGACCTCGGAGAGCACCCTGCCGACCGGGGACGGAAGTGCGGCAACATCGCGTATCCCCGTGCACATTCCGTCTATTCTTTTATCGTCGAGCCGGAGCCTGTCCAGCATGACCGCAGATATGCGCCCCTCCTTTTCGGCGGCGCTCATATCCTCGGCATTTGCCGCAAGGATATCACTGCGGTGTTTGTCTATCGCGTCTGCCATGAGCAGCAGTGCGCGGTCAAGTGTTTCGCTGTCGGCGGCATTTATCGCGGGGAGCGCGGTGCGCGCGCCGAGAAGAATTTCATGTGTTGTCATGGGTGGTTCCTTATCTTTTTGCAAAAAATCTCGTGCCGACCTTTTTGCCGTCGGCAATATCATAAAGGTTTTCGGGGCGTGAACCGTCGCATATGACCATATCACATCCCGCCGACGTGGCGATCCGCGCCGCAGTCAGCTTTGTAGCCATGCCTCCTGTCCCCTGCGCGCCGCTTCCGCCGCCGAGGGCTATGATACCGTCGTCGATCGCATATACCTCAGGTATCAGCTTTGCATCCGGATCGCGGTGCGGATCGGCTGTGAAAAGCCCCTCGATATCCGACATGAGCACGAGCAGTCCCGCTCCCGCACTGTCGGCAACAAGCGCCGCAAGCGTGTCGTTGTCGCCTATTTCTATCTCATCGGTCGCTATCGTGTCATTCTCGTTGATTATCGGAATGACACCGAGCGCGAGCAGTCTTTCCATGGTGTTGGAGAAGTTGCGGTGGCGGGTCTCCTGCCGGAAGTCCTCGGCGGTGAGAAGTATCTGTGCCACGGTGCGGTTATATTCGGCAAACAGCTTATCGTATGTATACATCAGCTCGCACTGCCCCACGGCTGCCGCCGCCTGCTTGCCGACAGTATCGCGCGGGCGCGCGCCGAGATTCAGCTTTCCGACGCCCATTCCGACAGCACCGGAGGAAACGAGTATCACTTCATTTCCCGCATTTTTGAGATCAGCCAGCACCTTGCACAGCGCTTCGATCCGTCTTATGTTCAGGCACCCCGTAGGATGCGTAAGGGTCGATGTCCCCACTTTTACCACAAGTCTCATTGTTTTATCCTTGAATTTTAACCTTATCTGTAATAAACATAGTACGCTATAACGGTGCGTACATCACCGCCGTGCTCGGTATCCGGTCCGGTTAGCACCACGCCGTCCTTGGAAAGCAGCTCCGACGCCTGAAGCTCGTCCACCGGGCATCGGAATACAACCTCGGATGAGGAAAACACTATCAGCTCGCCGTCACGCAGGCTCATATTCCCCTCTCTGCCTATGACCTCGTCAACATTGTTGCGCCGTTCGGTCACATATCTCAGGCGCTTGCCGCATATGCGCTCCGCCATTTCACGGCGGTAACGCGGAGAATCCGGATCCTTTGATGACGTGAGACGTTTTATCAGCTTACCTATCATTTTTTCGTTCCTTTCTCCGCGTCCTCGCATATGAATACAAATCCGCACGGCGGAACGCTCACGTCGCCCGCGCCGCTTTTATCGCTGTAAAGCTCACGCCAATCTCCGCAGACGCGCATGACCTCTGACGTTGCGCCGAGATTTGCCGCGAAGCGGACGCGGAAGAGCCTGCTGTCGGCATATTTTTCACGTGTGAATTCGATATATCCTCCGCTCACGCGCGTCAGTGCAAAATCTCCGCGGTCAAAGGCGGGATATTTTCTCACTGCGGCAAGCCTGCGATAATGGGCGACAAGTCCCTCGTCGGTCCGTTCGTCCCAAACCATCGGATAGCGGCAGAAGGGGTCTCCCAACCCCTCCATACCGCGCTCATCCCCGTAATAAATGCACGGGAAGCCGTAAGCGGCATACTGAACAGCCGAAACCACGCGCAGGCGCGCTATCCCGGCGCGGCGCTCTTCCGGCGTGAGCCGTACCGCCGCACGCTCCGCATTCGTAAGTCCGTCGGCGTCACGCGCCTTATCAGGCGCGCCGAGGAGCGTTAGGATGCGTTCGGTGTCATGCGTGCCGATGATATTCATGAGCACGTCAGCCGCAGGGCGCGGATATGATGAGTAGATATCAAGCAGTTCATCCGCAAGGAAGGAGGCGTCTCCGCTCCCGGCATAGCCGAGCAGCGCGGAGCGCAGCGGATAATTCATAACGCTGTCAAGCTGACGTCCGCGAAAATAAGAACGGCGCTTGCCGTATGACATCTTGTCCGCGGCATTCTCCCAAACCTCGCCGATGATCGCCGCCCCGGAAGATACCGCTTTTACGCGCTGCCGCAGTCCGGTCAGAAAACCGTCCGGCAGTTCATCCGCAACATCGAGCCGCCAGCCGTCGGCTCCCATACGGATGTACTTTTCGCACACGCCGCCCTCGCCGATGAAAAATTCACGGCAGGACGGCTCGGAAAGATTGAGCTTCGGCAATATCGGGATCCCCCACCAGCTGGCAAAGGAATCGTCGCCGCG
>CATYWI010000256.1 GCA_958414155.1 uncultured Anaerotruncus sp.
ATATGCAACAGTACCGTACATTCTTAAGGCAAAGCGCTTCAAACGCGATGTTTCCAAGCCGTGCATCAAAAATCACGCCGTATACACCGTCGGCTTCTGCCGCGACCGCGACGACGAGCCGGAACGCGAAGCCAAGATCGATGCCGAGTTCACCGTTTCTGTGTTTGACATTATAAAGATCACTGCGATCACCGCCGCCATCAGTGCAATGCTCTGTGCGGTCATCCGCATTTTGGTTTCTCTCAATTCCCACGACTGATTTTTTTGGACTCGGGTGGCGTTTCTGCAAATTTGTAGCTTCATACCCCGACCGTGAAACGAGTTCAGATTTATATCTAATTCCCGTCTTTAGTTACATCTGAACATGGGGGAACTTCCCGGCGGAATGAGAGCAGACTCACATCTGCTCTCTGTTTTTGTTTCTACGGAGGATAAAATAATGAAGATTTTGCGTAAGTAAAATCTTCATCACAACCGCGCAGCGGATATCACACGGCGAAGCCGTATATCACATACTTCTTCATTAAAGAAAATTTCATATTATCGGCGATTTTTAGCGCAAAATACTTGACATGTCGCATTATTTGTGGTAAAATATTTACAAGTGAGCATGTGCTGCGAATGCGGCACTGCGTACAAAGCCACAAAAAGGAGAAACGCACTATGAAAAAGATCATTTCTGTAATTCTTGCCGTGCTTATGCTTGCGGTCCTTGCCGTTCCCGCATTTGCCGACGACGCCATCGCTATCAAGACTGCTGAGGAATTCATGGCAATGGAATCGGGCAAGTCCTACTACCTTGCAAACGATATTGACTTCGGCGGTAAGGTGTTCGACACTTTTATCGTTCCGGGTACCGGCTTTGTTGTTGATCTTGACGGCAAAGGCTTTACCCTCAAAAACTTCAGCTTCAAGGCTGAATCCCCCACCGCGGACATTGCAATGTTCCAGCAGTTTGCCGCAGGCACAATAAAGAACCTCAACATCGGTTCTGCCGATGCTCCCATTGCATACAAGCTGCTCGATGCAAAGGACAGCTCCAGCTATGCTATGCTCGTTGCCAGCACCAAGGGCGACGAAACTCCCCGCATTGAAAACGTTCATATCTACACCGATATGGAGCTTACCTACACCAAACTCGGCACAAGACTGAACCTTGGCGGCTTTATCGCATATGCGAGAAAGTACGAGATCGTAAAGTCCTCCATGAACGGTAAGATTGTTGTCAAAAACGACGGCGGCGAGACCACTAAGTGGAGAAACGTCGGCGGCTTTATCGGCAGCGATAAGGACAGCAACAGCATAGGAACCATCGAAGACAGCGTAAACAACGCCGATATCACCCTGCTCAACAGCAGTGTTGAGGGCAGAGTTGCCGGATTTGTCCCCTATTCCGACAAAAAGGCGAACGTTATAAAGAACTGCACCAACAACGGTACCATCACTCTCGGCACCTCTGCCGGTGACGGACACATTGCCGGCATTATCGGCTGCGCAAAGGTCGTTGAGACCGCCGTTATCGAGGGTTGCACCAACAACGGTAAGATCGTATTCGACTGCACAAATGCAGAGGACGCCAAGGCGGGAACTCTTGCCGCTGGTATCCTGGGCTATGCTCTGAAGGGTGACATCACCGTCAGGAACTGCACCAGCACAGTTGAAGTCAAGACCGGCGCTGCCGCGAACAACGAGATCGTAGCACTTGTAGCTGACGGCATTACAGTCAATGCCGAGGGCAACAAGACCTCTGCCGATGCCCCGGTCGTGACCGAGCCTGTCGTAACAGAGCCGGAGACCAAGCCGGAAGAGACCACCAAACCCGAGGAGACCAAGCCCGCAGAGACCGACCCCTCCAGCCCCTCCACCGGCGATCACAGCGTGATAATCGTAGCACTTGCTGCTGTTATGTCGCTTGCCGGAGCCGCCTGCGCCGTTATTGCACGCCGCGGTAAGGATATGTAATAAAAAAACGTAATACAATTTTCGTGGGTGTTGAAAAGCTCATTTTGGGTTTTTCAACACCCACTTTTGATTTATTTCAGGATCTCCGGCATCGCCGAATACATATTTTCAATAAAAATTCCGTATCCGGATGCGGGATCGTTTATCAGCACGTGCGTTACTGCGCCGACAAGGCGACCGTTTTGAATTATCGGGCTTCCCGACATTCCCTGTATTATCCCGCCTGTACGCTCAAGCAGTGCGCGATCGGTCACGCGGACCGAAAAGCACCGCCCGCCGGAAGCCGTCCGGTCGATGGAGTGTATCTCTATCGAATACTCGCCTATCTCGCCCGAATCGAGCGTACAAAGCATAACGGCGGCGCCTTCTTTTATCTCGTTTCTGCCCGCCGCGGGGATGGGATTTGAATATTTGCCGACAGGCGCTTCGCGGTAGAGTCCAAAAACGCCGAGGTCGGTGTTTTTTATTACCGTCCCGGTCTTTCCTGCGTCAAAATAGCCCTTTATCTCACCGGGCGCGCCGGGCGCACCGCGTGTAAGACCGCTTATTGTAACGCCGACGACACTTCCCCTGCCAAGCGGCACGGGCTTGCCCGTGTCGGCGTCGCATATCCCGTGACCGAGGCCGCCAAAGCCGCCCGTTTCGGGAACGATGAATGTCACCGTGCCTATCCCGGCTCCGCTGTCGCGTACCCACATTCCTGTCTGAAACTGACCGTCGCGTCCACGCCTGGGCGTAAGTTCAACGGCAAAGTCGCGTCCGTCGCGGCGGCATTCAAGATGCATGGTTTTGCCCTCGGATGCGCGTACCGCGCCTGTCAGCTCCGTCGCGTCGTTTATCGGCTTGCCGTCTATCTTCAATATCGTGTCGTTGACGCGCAAGCCTGCCGAGGTGGCGGGACAGCTTCCACCGCCGGCTCCGCCCGAAAAACCGACAACAAGCACGCCGTCGGTATAAAATTTGACTCCGAACGACATTCCGCCCGGGTAAAGCATCAGCCCGCCCGCAGGTGCCGCCGCGCATTCAGCCTCCGTCCCGTTGGGCGGCGGCGCGGCGGATGCGCCGCCCGGCATCAGCGCAAGGCTGATAAAGAGAAGCGCCAGCGCC
>CATYWI010000257.1 GCA_958414155.1 uncultured Anaerotruncus sp.
AAGTAGATATAAAACAGCACTCATTTCACCATCGGGGTATGAAGCTGCAAATCTGAAGCAACTTCACCCGAGATCAAAAAACATGTTCAGATGTAACTATGGACGTGTAGTAGATAAGAACCTGTACTCATTTCACAATCGGGGTATGAGGCTGTAAATCTGTAGAAAAATCACCCGAGATCAAAAAAATCCCGCATGTGGGCAGCATTTAACTGCGCGCCTTGCGTCCCGAGGACGGAAGACGTACAGTTAAGTGCTAACCATGTCGGGAACAAAATATACGGAGGTACAAAAATGTACGAAATCAAAAGCACAACAATGCAGTTCCCGAACCAGAAGATCTTCCGCTATACGTTGGCGGGCAGAGAACTTTCGGTCGAAGTGGGCAAAATGGCAGGCCTTGCAAACGGCTCATGCCTTGTAAGATACGGCGATACCGCTGTACTTTGCTGCGCCACAGCATCCGCAAAGCCCCGCGACGGCATCGACTTCCTCCCCCTGTCTGTTGACTATGAGGAGAGAATGTACGCCGCAGGTAAGATCCCCGGCGGCTATCTCAAGCGCGAGGGTAAGCCCAGCGAAAAGGCTATCCTGACCGCACGTGTCATCGACCGCCCCATACGCCCGCTCTTCCCCAAGGACCTGCGCAATGACGTGGCGCTCACTCTTACCGTTATGTCGGTCGATCAGGACTGCTCGCCCGAGATCACGGCAATGATCGGCGCATCCATAGCCCTGTCCATCTCGGATATTCCGTGGAACGGACCGATCGGCGGCGTTTTCATGGGACTTGTGGACGGCGAGCTTGTCGTCAACCCCACCGAGGAGCAGCGCACCAAGAGCGACCTTGACCTCACCGTTGCCGCGTCGATGAATAAGGTGGTTATGATCGAAGCGGGCGCCAACGAGGTAGCCGACGACGTTATGTACGACGCCATTATGAAGGCTCATGCGGAGATAAAGGAGCTGCTCGGCTTTGTAAACGGCATTGTCGCCGAGGTCGGTAAGCCCAAATTCGAATATCCTTCCTGCGAGCTGGATCATGATATGTTCGATAAGATCTTCGCATTCTGCGAGGCTGATCTTATGAACGCCCTTGATACAGACGATAAGAACGTCCGCGACGAGAGAATGCTCCCCATCGAGGACGCTATCATGGAGAAATTCGGCGAGGAATATCCCGATCTCGCCACCCAGATGCCCGAACTGGTCTATAAGATGCAGAAGAAGGTCGTCCGCCGCTGGCTGCTTGACGGCAAGCGCGTTGACGGTCGTGCCCTGAATCAGATAAGACCTCTTGCCGCTGAGGTGGGACTCTTCAAGAGAGTACACGGCTCCGGCATGTTCACACGCGGACAGACTCAGGTCGTTACCATGGCGACCCTCGGTACGCTTTCCGAGGCTCAGATGCTCGACGGTATCGATAACGAGGATTCCAAGAGATATATGCACCACTATAATATGCCCGGCTACTCCACCGGCGAGGCAAAGGCAACACGCAGCCCCGGCAGACGTGAGATCGGTCACGGCGCACTTGCCGAGCGCTCTCTCGTTCCCGTGCTTCCCACACCCGAGGAGTTCCCCTACGCCATCCGCCTTGTTTCCGAGGTCGTTTCCTCCAACGGATCGACCTCTCAGGCATCGGTCTGCGGCTCAACGCTTGCGCTTATGGACGCCGGCGTGCCGATCAAGGCTCCCGTCGCCGGTATCTCCTGCGGTCTTATCACCGAGGGCGAAAGCTGGATGACCATGATAGACATTCAGGGCGTTGAGGACTTCTACGGCGATATGGACTTCAAGGTCGCCGGTACTCATAAGGGTATCACCTCTATCCAGATGGACCTCAAGATCGACGGACTTACCCCCGAGATCATCAAGTCCGCGCTTGAAATGACCCACGCCGGACGCGATTATATCATTGACGAAGTCATCCTCAAGGCTATCGACGCTCCCCGCGCCGAGGTCTCGGAGTACGCTCCCAAGATGATGACGATAAAGATCGACCCCGATAAGATCCGCGAGGTCATAGGCAAGGGTGGCTCGGTCATTCAGAAGATCGTTGCCGATACCGGCGCCAAGATAGACATCGAGGATGACGGTACCGTGTATATCGCCGCCGTCAACCGCGCCTCTGCCGACGCAGCAAAGGCTACTATCGACGCTATCTGCTTTGAGCCTGTCGTAGGTACCGTTTATACCGGTAAGGTAACGGGCATCAAGGAATTCGGTTGCTTTGTTGAGTATGCTCCCGGCAAGGAGGGCATGGTCCACATCTCCCGCATCACCGACCACCGCATAGATAAGGTCGAGGACGTTCTCAAGCTCGGCGATACCGTAAAGGTAAAGTATATCGGTCTTGATAAGAAGGGCAGAATGGACTTCTCGATAAGAGACGCACAGTAATTCTTACCGACACTTCAATAAAATAACACCCGCCGCGCATATTTTAAGGAAACAAGCTAAAACTATATGCGCGGCGGTTCCAATCAGAACCAGAATATGAAATAACCCACCATAGCCGCAAGGAGGAATGCCGTATGAACGACCGTGATTCAAACACACGGGCTTTTAAGATGAATTCACATCTCAGCAATCGCGCACTGCGCGAGAGAAAACGCAAAAAACGCCAGATAGTTCTGATAACGCTTATGGCGCTGCTTGCGCTGTCGCTTATAATTTCGGTAGTCGTCATCTGCGGCGAGCTTGCCGGAGGCGGCTCCGGGACCGGTACAGGTGACGGGACCGACAACATTTCGGCAGGCGTTATAAGCAACGGCACCGGCGAGGCGCCAACAGAGGCACCTGTCAGCTCGGATGATCCCGTCATTACCGACGCGCCCGAAACGAGCGGCGGTATTTCGGAGGGTTATACCGTAAAGCTGATGACGGCAGCCGATATTCACCGCGGCGAGCTTATACTTGTAAATACGTCCTACAAATACGTTTACCCCGCATCCATAGCCGAGCTTGTCGATCTTCGCAGCAGCCGCAGTGCAAAATGGGGCAAATCGGCATCGGGCAAGGAGATACACTCCTATTCATGCTCGTTTGAGATAAAGCTTACC
>CATYWI010000258.1 GCA_958414155.1 uncultured Anaerotruncus sp.
ATAAATATAAAGGGATCGTAGGGAGCCGTTACCTGCACTATCGGCAAGCCACGTCTGGCGGCGACCTCGCCCACTGCGTCTACCGAGCGCTCCCATGCGGCGGAGGCAAGCTCGTCGCGCGCATCGACCGATGACGCAAAGCTGAGGTCGGCAACGTCAAAGCCCGCGTCGGCTGCCGCTGCCGTCATTTCAGCGTATGTGGGGACCGACGACGCTCTGCGTCTGCCGTAAAACATATCGGTGGAGATTCCGAGTCTCATTTCAATCACTGTCCGGGCAATGCCCGGGCTTCCTTTCAAATTGATTTTATGCTTATATTATATAACATAGCGGAGCGAAAATCAACAGTTATATCCGCAAAAGCGCCGCATATGCTGTGCAAAGGTGAAAATTATTGCCCCGAAGGTTGATTTTCTCTCCGGAATATGCTATAATATATAAGCGGATGCGCATGCAGTACGCATATAATGCTTTAAGGAAGTAATGTCATGTCAAGATCAAAAAAGATGAATGTGAAAAAGCTCGTCCTTGCCGCGGTGTTTATTGCCATAATAATAGTTATGACTGCCGTTCCGTATACCGGATATATCACCTATCTTCCCGGCGGGATAGCTATAACCACACTGCATATCCCCGTTATAATAGGCGCGGTGTTTCTCGGCTGGAAGTACGGTGCCCTGCTTGGCGGCGTGTGGGGAATCACCTGCGTCGTCAAGGCATATCTCAACCCAGAGGCGGGGAACATACCGTTTCAGAATCCGCTCGTTTCGGTGCTGCCGCGTATCATAGTGGGCATCGTTGCGGGACTGGTGTTTGCGCTTGCAGCCGGCAGATATTCAAAGAAAAGCCTTGAGGAGCAGACAGCGCGCCGCCGTATGGCTCAGCGCGACCGCGAGATACTTGCCGCGGGCGTTGCTGCGCTTGCGGGAACGCTCACAAACACCGTGCTGGTGCTGACGATGCTCCATTTCTTCGGCGCTCTCGGGACCACCGACATCGCACAGGTGTTTTCCACTGTCGTTAAAACCATCGTCGGGGTAAACGGAGTTATCGAACTTTGCGCGGCGCTCATTATCGTTCCCGCGCTCTGGGGAGCGCTCGGACGCACATACCGTGAAAGATTTGAAGGGGGAACGAGAAGATGAAGGATGATGGTATTTACCGCCCGGTCATAGGGATAGCGCCGTCGGTCAGCGGCGGCAAGATAAAAATGAGCACAGCGTATGCAAAGGCTGTATTCCGCGCCGGCGGGATACCGTTCTTTCTTCCGTACACCGATGACGAAAAAATGCTTGACGGATTTGCCTCGCTCGACGGCTTTCTTTACGCGGGCGGCGTCGATGTCGATCCCGCGAGATACGGGGAGTCTGTGCTGAACGATACCGTTGAGATAGACCCCGTGCGTGACGCATTTGAATTTGCGCTTTGGGAGCGCATATATCCAACCGGAAAGCCGATATTCGGCATCTGCCGCGGCATACAGTCGATAAACGTAGCGCTCGGCGGCTCGCTTTATCAGGACATTCCCGGACACCACCAGACCGAGCCGGGAGCCGAGGTGACACAACATGCCACGGTCGCACACGGCTCGCGCCTTGCGGAGATACTCGGGGCGGAGTCGGTCATGGTAAACAGCTTTCACCACCAGGCGGTAAAGCGCCCGGCGGACTCGCTTGCCGTGGTCGCGCGCGCCGACGACGGGACAGTTGAAGGGCTTGAGACGCGCGAGGCGGGAAGGTATCTTGTGGCAGTGCAGTGGCATCCTGAGCTGCTTGCCGAGACAAGACCGGAGGCTGCGGCGCTTTTCGGCGCATTTGTTGATGCGGCGCGCAGCTTCGGAGGTCGCTGATATGCCGGATAAGACGACAGAAAATAAAAGCGCGGGAGGCAAAGCCCGTAAGCAGGCTCCGCCGCATATGGACGCTTCTACATAAGCTCCCGCACCTTCGGCGGCGGGTATGCCGCGATACCGCTGATACAGTCGCTCGCAGTTGAAAAATACGGCTGGTTGTCGATAAGCGAATTTACCGACCTTGTCACGATAGCGGAAATGACCCCCGGACCTATCGCGGTAAATTCCGCGACATTCGTCGGACTGCGCATTGCCGGCATTCCCGGAGCGATAACGGCAACGTTCGTGTGCCTCCTGCCGTCTCTCATCATAGTGTCGGTGCTCGGGCTTATCTATTTCAAATACCGCACACTGCCTGCGCTTCAGAGCGTACTTTCCTGCCTGCGTCCCGCAGTCGTGGCGCTTATAGCGTCGGCGGGCATCAAGATGTTCGTAAATATGCTCACCGGAGGCGCCGCATGGTCGACGCTTGCCGCGACGGATGTGAACCGGGTGGGGCTTTGCACGTTTGCGGCGGCATTATTCCTGCTTCGCAAATTCAAAAGCAACCCGATACTTGTCATGCTTATGACGGGCGTTGTGGGCCTTGTCGCGGGACTTATTATTGGTTGAAGGTAAAGGTTTCGGGTCGTAAAAAACTCATTCTGAGTTTTTTACGACCCGAAACCTTTTTTTCTTGACCGTGAGGCGGTTTTGTGGTATGATATTAAATAGGATACTATACATTATCGGGGGAGGAATGTCTGTTGAATATTGAAAAGCAAAAACGGTTTATAATCAATTTCTTTTATTTCGTTATACTTTTCGGCCTGTCGATCCTGATAGTCCGGTACACGCTGCCGGCACTTTTTCCGTTTGTCATCGCCCTGCTTGTGACGCTCCTTTTGCGTCCGCTCGTGCGGCTGTGTGTGGAAAAGCTGCACTTCAACAGCAAAGCGGCATCGGCGCTTTTCGTTGTGCTGTTTTACGGCACGATAGGACTGCTCGTAGTTCTGCTCGTGATAAAGCTGATAGGCTATATCGGCATTCTTATCGCGCGCATGCCCGATTTTTTCAATCAGACCGTCACTCCGGCGCTCAAAGCAGCCGCGTCCATGGTGTCGGAGATAATTGAAAATTTCAACTCTCAAGGCACGACTGATATCGACGAGACCGCCGCAAATGTGATATCCTCCCTCAGCACCGCGATCTCGGATTTCTCCGGCAAGGC
>CATYWI010000259.1 GCA_958414155.1 uncultured Anaerotruncus sp.
GGTTTAGCCTGTCAAGCTCCGCCTCGCCGTCGGCAAGACGCACAGCCGCATCGGCTTTCCGGGCGTTCAGTACCTCCATCTCCGCTTTTGAATTTTCCGCCGACGCTGCCTTTGCATCCGCATCGGCACGGAGAGAACGCACCTTCTCATCGGACAGTGCCGCCATTGCGTTAGCCGTTTCTATATCCTTGCGCGCTTCGGATACGCGCACGGTCAGCTCGTTTGCCTCGCGCAAACGGTCGTCGCGCTCGCCGAGCAGCTCGCCGCGCTCCGCCTCTCGGTCATTGCGGTAAGCCGTCAGCTCCTTTATCTTTTCGGCAAGCGAACGTCTTTCCGCTTCAAGCGTCTCTATCTCCTCGTCGCACCGTTCCGCCTCTCCTTCGATGCCCGAAAGATCCGCGCGCAGACGCTCGATAAGCGTCCTGTCGGCGTCAAGCCCCGCCTTTTGCTTTTCAAGACGTGCCGCCTCCGCCGCACGCAGGGTGTCTATCAGCCTGCCGGAGTCGCTGTTTGATGCAATGTCGGCTTCAAGCCGTTTTATTTCTCCGTTGACCGATGCAAGCACCTCCGCCGCCTTGTCCGCCGCGGACTGCTTGTCCGCCAGCTCTGCAGCGAGCTTTTTTATCTCCTCCGCACGTGTGAGTATACCGCTTCCGGTCCTTACCGAACCGCCGGTGAACGTACCGCCGCGGTTTATCTGCTGGCCGTCAAGCGTCACGGCGCGGACGGTATATCTGTGCGCACGGCTCATGGCTATGGCGTTGTCAAGATTGTCAAAGACAACCGTCCTGCCGAGCAGCGACGATATGACGTCCGCAAACTTCGCGTCGTATTTCACAAGCTCGGACGCTACCCCGACATATCCGCGGTATTTTGCCGCGTCCGCCATTTCGCGGGTGACCGATCCGCCGTAGCCCTTCACAGCCGATACCGGGCAGAAGGTCGCGCGCCCGGCACGGTCGCGCTTCAGACATTCGATAGCCGCCTTTACGGTATCCTCGTCGTCAACGACAATATTCTGTATCGCCGCTCCGAGAGCGGTCTCAATCGCGGTCACATACTCGCCCTTGACTTCGATCAGCTTTGAAACCGGCCCGTATACCCTGCCGCAGCCGCCGGATGCCGACAGCCTGCCGTCGGCACAGCACTGCATAACGTGACGGACGCTGTTGTTGTAGCCTTCAAAATGCTCCTCCATGCGGCGCAATGTCTCCGCCTGCCTTGCAAGCGCATCGCACTCCGCCCGGAGACCGGAAAGTATGCCGGTTCCCTTTTCACTTCGCGCCTTCTGCGCCGCAAGCTCGCGCGTAAGGGCATCGTTTTTTGCCGAGAGTTTGGCGCTTTCGGCATCGTAGCCTGCTATCGTGCGTTCCGTCCCCGCACATTCCGCGGAAAGCGCTGCCGCGGCGCGCTCATATTCGGCGATCTCACGTGCCGCCGCATCCTTGCGTCCCGCGCCCTCGCTCTTGGAACGCCCGATAAGTTCAAGCCTCGCCGCGGCGTCGGCATCGTCCGACTGCGCGGCAACTATCTCGTCAAACGCCGCCGCTATCGCATCTTCAAGTGATGACGCTTTGCGCTCCGCCTCCGCCGCCGCATCGCGCGCACGCTTTTCATCGGCGGCAAGAGCATTCAGTCTGCCGGCATGCTCGAGCGCCGCCTCGCGGTGAGATCTTGCGGTGCCTTCCTCGGCGGCGGCATTCGCACGCAGTACCTTTTCAGCCGCAGTAGCGTCGGCAAGCGCCGCCGCTGTATGTGAAAGGTCGCTTTCCGTGACCTTTATTTCGCTTTCAAGCGCAAAATTTGCGCGTGTGCATTCCTTTATCGCAAGCAGCAGCTTTTCCGACTCCGCCTTGCTTGTACGCGAAAGCTCGCCGAGATGTTCGTTCTGATTCTCAAGCGTTTCAAGTGTCTCGGCGGCGTTATCCAGTTCGTGCGCGGCGAGCTTCAGCTCGTCCTCGCTCACAGCGATATCACGCCGCAGGCTGTCGGTGTCGTAAAGCCAGAGCTGTACGTCCGCTTTCTTTTTTATCTCGGTGTATTCGATATATCGTTTTGCCTTGACGCACTCACGTTCAAGCGGACCCAGCCGCGCCCCTATTTCGTCAAGTATGTCCTGCGCGCGCTCCATGTTATCGCGCGTGGTGGCAAGCCTGCGTTCCGCCTCGTTCTTTTTGTGGCGGTATTTGGCAATGCCTGCGGCATCCTCGAATATGCCGCGTCGCTCGTCGCTTTTGCGCGACACTATATCTGCTATCCTGCCCTGACCTATTATCGAATAGCCGTCGCGTCCGATGCCGGTGTTGAGGAACATCTCATAAACGTCGCGCAGACGGACCTCCTTGCGGTTTATGAAATATTCGCTGTCGCCGTTGCGATAGTAACGGCGCGTAACGGTTATCTCGTCGTATGGGCAGTCTATTTTTCCCGACGCACCGGTGTTGTCAAATGTGACGGACACCTCGGCATAGCCCATCGGCTTGCGGCTGTCCGCACCGCCGAAGATGATGTCCTCCATCTTGGTACCGCGCAGGCTCTTTGAGGATATCTCACCTAAGACCCAGCGCATTGCGTCGGCGATATTTGATTTTCCGCTCCCGTTCGGTCCCACAATGACCGTTGCACCGTGACCGAATGTCAGTTTTGTACGGTCCGGAAAGGACTTAAAGCCCTGAAGCTCAAGTTGCTTAAGGTACAAATGACGCCTCCGTAGTTGTTTTTCAATTCAGCATATATTTATTTTAATATTATAACCTAAAAGGTCGCAACTTTCAAGCACTAATATACGATTTATTCCGCCGGGACGGCAATATTTTTCCTCAAGACGGCAAATATTGCATCTTTTCTGCCCCACGGCGGCGGAAAGTCCGCCGCGGCGGACAAATATCTTCATCGTTTTGCCATTGGTGCTTCCGCCGTATGAAGCCAGAGCCGCATCCGCCGCCTCCGTCTCGCGGCGGTAGAAAAGCGCGCCCATCGCAAGCTCGCCCATTGCGGGATGATTCGCTCCGCCCGCGACTGAATCCGGCGATACAAGTCCCTCGCTCGCGCATAATCCGA
>CATYWI010000260.1 GCA_958414155.1 uncultured Anaerotruncus sp.
GCGAAGAAAGCCCCTATATCAATTCCGGCGTAATGCTTATGGATCTGCACCGCCTGCGCGAAGAGCAGGATATCGACAATGTATTCGACTACATCGATTCACACCGTGGAAAACTTCTTCTTCCCGACCAGGATATAATAAGCGGGCTGTACGGCGACAGGATAATCCCCCTTGACCCATACCGCTACAATATGACCGAACGTCTTTATGTGCTCCACCGCCAGAGCGCCGGCCGCATGGACCTTGAATGTGTGCGCCGCACGGCGGCGGTGATACACTACTGCGGCAGAAACAAACCGTGGCGGCAGAACTACATCGGCAGGCTCGACGTGTTTTACCGCGAGACCGTCGCCGCGCTCGCACGCGATTTTCCGGAGGACGCTGATGAGATCAGAGCTTAAAATGCGCATAAAAACGGGCGCACTGCTCACCGTCGTCGCCGCGGCGGTCACGGCGGCGTCCGGCATTCCGTTCGTAATGTGCGCGACCGCATTTGCGCTTTCGCTTGCGGGCGAGTGGGAACTTTTGAACGGCGCCGGCGCACGGAACGCGCGCACACTGACAGTCTGCGGTCTGTATGCGGCGGCGGTATGCTTTGTACCGTGCGGTAACTACTTTATCCCCGCCGCGATATTCCTTGCCGGGTACGGCGCGGCATTCGCCGTTATGATGAAAAAGACCGGAACCTTCCGCATACGCGGCGTTAGGGGGATACTCCCCTTTATCATAATGCTACCGGTCCTTATGCGCGGCACGGCAGTGCTGCGGGAATCAGCGCACGGGCTTTTCTATCTGCTTCTCGCCACAGGCGGCTGTGTCACTACCGACATTGCGGCGTACTTCACCGGCAGAAGGCTCGGAAAGAAAAAACTCGCTCCGCATGTAAGTCCGGGCAAGACAGTCGCGGGCTTTATCGGCGGAATGGCTGTTTCCACCGCGGTAATGACGCTTGCGGTTGTGATCGCGGCACACGCCTTTGACCTGTCGGTCAGATATGCCGTGCTCGTTCCCTACCTTACCGCCGCATCGGCGGTCGGTCAGTACGGCGACCTGTGCTTTTCGTCGCTCAAACGCGCAATGGGGATAAAGGATTTCGGCAGGGTCCTGCCGGGTCACGGCGGCATCCTTGACCGTTTTGACAGTCTTATCTTCACAGCACCGTTTTTATGCGTCGTCGATTCCGTGATAGGAATGATCCGCTGACGCAGGTCAGCAAAAAGGAGAGAATATCATGAAGATCAATGAAAAAACAAAAAAGATACTCGGCGTATCCGCCGTTGCGGGAGGCGCGGCACTTGCGGCGTCGCTCTCGGCATACATAACCACAAAATGCCTTGTGAACGCCGCGCTCGACCGCGAGCCGCCGCAGATACTCAAAAACGCAAGCCGTATAATATCCGGCACAAGATCCGGCGACGACTTTGCGCGATGCGTCGCCGAGGCGTCCGAACGCCTCGCGGCTGCCGAAAATGAGGTCGTGACCATAAAAAGCCATGACGGCACGAACCTCACCGCGCATCTCATCCCGGCTCCCGATGCCGAGCGTCTGATCATCGCCGTTCACGGCTGGCGCTCCTCGTGGCACGGCGACTTCGGCATGGTGTCTGATTTCTGGCACGACAACGGCTGCACGGTGCTATACATCGAGCAGCGCGGACAGAACAACAGCGGCGGCGATTATATGGGCTTCGGGCTTACCGAAAGATACGACTGCCTTGACTGGATAAACTGGGCTAACGGACGCTTCGGCGCGGACATGCCGATATATCTCTGCGGCGTGTCCATGGGCGCGACCACCGTTCTTATGGCTGCGGGGCTTGATCTGCCCGCAAATGTACGCGGCATCATCGCCGATTGCGGCTTCACCTCCCCTGGCGCCATATGGAAGCATGTAGCCGAAAAGAATCTTCATCTTTCCTACGGTCTGCGCGGCGCGCTTGCCGATGCGATGTGCCGCCATAAGATCATGATGGGTCCCGACGAATACTCCACAAAGGACGCGCTACGTGCGGCAAAGGTGCCGGTGATGTTCGTTCACGGCACCGACGACCATTTCGTTCCGGTTGAAATGACCTACGAAAACTATATGGCATGCGCCTCGCCCAAAAAACTGCTGATAGTTCCCGGCGCCGACCACGGCATGAGCTATTTCATGGAACCGCACAAATACGAATCCGAGGTCCTTGACTTTTTCAGACAAACGTGAACCTTGCACGACCGAACGATACATCATATTTAACACCTCCGGACACAGAAAGTGGCTGTTAAAAAACCCAGGTTTTTAACAGCCACTTTAACCACTTTAAATTATTTATCACGCCGGTCCGTGTCTTCGCCGTGCGCGCCCGGGCGTTTTCCGAACTCCGTTTTTCCGACCGAATACGGATTTTTATTTTCCTGCGGCGGATCGGGCGTATTTCCGCACCGCGCCGCCCAGCTTATGAAAGCCACACGCAGAGCAACTGTGGCTATCCATACGGCAGCCGCAAGAGCCGCCCACCACAGCGACCATCCGAGGAGGAAATGCAAAACGACCAATATCAACGCAGGAACAAACCCCTCAAGACTGAACAAAAGACTCACAAGGAGTGAAAAAACAAAGCCTCCGCATCTTCTCGCCCTCATTAGTACCTCCCGGAGCGCCGCACGGCGCTCATTTTCATTGTATATATTGTAGCACAAAACCTCCCCGGTTTCAAGTCCGCCCGTACCTTAAAACTTGGCGGGGCATAAATGATGCATAACGATCCGGGCTTTGTTACACACGACTGTTGACAAGTATCGCCGACGGAGCTATAATATGTGCCAAAAATGTCATGGTCATAGGAGACAGCAGAAAAGCAGAGATTCTGAACTCCGTTTTGCTCTTTAGTTAAATCTGATTTTCTTGTTCGCTGCTAGCGCAAAACTGCTCAACTCCGGCTTGCGCCGGAGTTGAGAGAGTTCAAATTGGCTAATTTTTCAGCAGAAAAGGCTTGGGTCACAAGTGTCCCAAGCCTTTTCTGGCGGAGAAGCAGAGATTCGAACTCTG
>CATYWI010000261.1 GCA_958414155.1 uncultured Anaerotruncus sp.
CACGGATCTTATCCATCGCGGCGTTTAGCGCCGCAGATGGGTCAAGGCAATATTGACGGACTAAAATATTTCCTCCGCTTACGTCGATGTAGGTTCGGTATCTGTCGTCATATTCTTCAGAAGTAGCACGCCAACGACGGCACAGCCTTGCCATTTGTGAACAGGCGCGTATCGCCGGTGATGCTTCGGCTGACACCCCATAGGTATTTGTTCGCAAAAAGGTGTCGCACGCTTCACCGAGTGCCGAAAGTTTTTCACCGATCCCCGGCGGTATTTCTCTGCCGACATAGTAGCCGACATCTGTTCCGTTATCGTTTTTGTAAAGATTATCAGCGCACAGCGCTTTCAATTTTGAAAGGCATTTTGAAAGCTCCTCTGTGCTTTTACTTATTTTTTCACCGAGGGAGGGCAGATATGCCTCAAAATCGGAGAGATATGCCGTGTTGAATTCGGCTGAGTATATATCGCGCGCACGTTCGGGAAGATTGTGCGCTTCATCTACCAGAATGATCGAATCATCGGCGCCGGCATCGTTTCCGAAGAAACGGCGCAGGCGAACTGCGGGATCGAAAACATAGTTGTAGTCACATATGATAATGTCGCAAAGCTCCGACAGATCGAGCGAAAGCTCATAAGGGCAAACGCCTGATGCCGAAGCGGCAGACATGACTGCACTGCGTGTAAAGCCGCGGTATCTTTCGGTCAGTGAGCCGATCACGGCATCGCGCCTGTCAAAGTATCCGGCGGCGTATGGACACGCTCCGGGATGACAGTACAGACTTCCGCTGACGCCGGCTGCGGCGGCGATCGGGTTTATGCAGCACTGCTCGCGCGAGTAAAGCACGATGGTCCGCATCGTAAGTCCCGCACCGGAAAGTGCGGCTGCGGCACGAAACGCTTCGCGCCTTGTGCTTGCCTTGGCGGTAAGATAAAATATGCGCTCACCAAAGCCTTTTCCCACTGCGCGTACAGCGCCGTAAAGTGTGGAGACTGTTTTGCCGATACCGGTCGGAGCTTCGGCGAACAGACGCTGTTTTTTCTTTATTGCGGAATAAACCGAGTTGATAAGCTCCTCCTGCCCCTCGCGCAGCTCTTGGTAGGGAAAGCGCATCGATCCTATCGAAGTACGTCGTACAAGAACGCGGTCGCGCTCATCGCACAAACGAAACGACGCCCTCTCAAGTGTTGCGGCAAGGTAGAAGCGAAGCTCATCGGCAGTATGCATTCTTACAAACGAACGTGTTTTCTTTCCGTCGGGGGAGGCGTAGGTGAGGCGGCATCCGACAGCGGTGAGTCTGTCCTTTTCGGCAAGCATGAGTGCATAGAGCTTTACCTGCGCCGAGTGTATTTCGGCTGGTGCTCCGCCAAGCATCTGCGGCGGAACGGTCTTTATTTCTTCGACCTCTGCCGGATGGAGCTTTTCTCCGTCGTGCTTGACGGCGTGGATGATATCCGCCCTGCCGCGTATGTGTATCTCAAAGTCAAGATACGGAACGGTGATATCGAGCGGACACTCGATCAAAGCTCCGTCGCCTGCGTGTGATTCTATCAGACGGTGATTGTCTACATCAAATTCCGTCGGTGCGCGGTGTGCATCAATGTCTCCGGAGGTATATGCAAGGCGGCAAAGCTCGCGCACACCGATCGTAAGCTGTTTTTTTTCGCTGTCGAATCGCATTTGTCGGTTTCCTCCGGTAGTGCGGCATTACGGCTGCTGCCGTTATGCGCACTTGTTCAACATCTTTTTGAATTTACATGCAAACAGTATGCCGCACATTGTCGCGGCTGCTGCATCAGCGATCGGCTCGGCAAGATATATGCCAAAAGCGCCAAGCCCGAGACGGGGCAGAATGATCGCAAGCGGAACGAGCAGAATGACTTTTCGAAGCAATGCAACGACAAGCGATGATCCCGCCTGCTGAAGCGCAACAAAAATGGTCTGACAGCTGCGCTGGATACCGAATATCAGCATTCCGGACATGAATACGGGCATTGAACGCACGGTAAGCTCAATGAGAGCTTCCTTGTCGGTAAATATTCTCGCGAAAAATCCGGGGAAGATCATGGATGAAAGGACGATTATGAAATTGTATGTCACCATGACACCGAAAACGATCTTTATGCCGCTGATAACGCGGTCGCGCTTCCCGGCGCCGTAGTTGTAACTTATGACCGGCGTCACGCCCTGAGTGAAGCCGCTCATCGGTACGCTGACGAACTGCATCACGCTCTGCATTACCGTAAGACAGCCGACGTATACATCTCCTCCGTAGCTTTGAAGCCCGCTGTTCATTACAAATCCTATAAGGCTTTCGGTGCTTGACATCACGAACGGCGAGATACCGAGGGCGGCGATCGCGCCGAGTATGCGCCAGTCGAGCTTCAGGTTTTTCGGCTTTATGGTTATGGAATCGGCTTTTTTGCAAAGGAACAAAAGAAACCATACGGCGCTTATCGTCTGAGAAACTACGGTCGCTATCGCCGCGCCGCGCACACCCCATGAAAAGACGTTTACGAGCAGCCAGTCAAGAACTATGTTTGCGGCGGCTGAGGCTACGGTCGCTGTCATTACCATTTTTGACCGTCCCTGAGCTACGATGAACGGTGCAAGTCCCATTGTCAGCAACACCGAAAGTGTGCCGAAAAGATATATGGTGAGGTAATCCGTTGCATAACCGATCGTTGCGCTGCTGGCGCCCATTACGCCGAGAATCGGCTTCATGAATATGAAAACAACCGTCGGAAGCAGGAATGACAGGACGGTGAGCATGGTAACGCAGTTTCCGAGTATGCGTTCGGCTCTCTGACGATTACCCTTGCCGAGCGCTATTGCCGCCAACGGAGCACCGCCGTTGCCGAAAAATGCACTGAACGCCGAAATAATAACGATTATCGGGTGCACGACACCGACGCCGGTAAGCGCCGTATCTCCGATCTCCGGGATGTGTCCTATGAATATGCGGTCAACTATATTGTAAAGCAGATTTACAAGCTGTGCCGTGACCGTAGGTAATGCCATGCGGAATAT
>CATYWI010000262.1 GCA_958414155.1 uncultured Anaerotruncus sp.
CACAGCCCTTGCCGCAATGCTTGAGATAGCCGGAAAAGGCGAGCCTTTTAAGCAGTCCGCTGCGGTGACGCACGCCGCGGAAAGCAATTATCAGATTGGCAAGCGCCAACGCGATGCCGGTGGGCGCGCCGCGCCCCGCCGTGCCCATTATCACGGCGGCGTCAACATCCTCGGCATATTTCGTAAGGAAAAGACGCGCCACGAATGAGCCCATGCTGTGACCGAGCAGGATCACGGGCTTGTCCGGAAAATGTCCGCGTATGATGCCGTTCATGATATGAAGATCGTCCACAAGGTGCTGTCTGTCGCCATCCTCGCCGCCGAAAAAGCCGAGGTCGGCGTCGCTTGCGGCTGTTTTGCCGTGTCCGAGGTGACAGTTGCCCGCAAAGGCTATTCCGTTTGCGGCAAGAAAGGCTGCAAAATCGGCATATCTGCCGACGTATTCGCACATTCCGTGCGAAAGCTGGACCACTGCGCGTACCGAGGCGGCGTCCTCCGGCTCATATATCTCATAGGCTACGGCGGTGGAGCCGTCGGACGAGGTAAATGAGCCGCATATCGGAGCTATCTGCTTTCTTTCATCGGTATTCTTCATTATATATCTTTCCTTTCGGTATTTTTTTCGTATATCGAACGTGCAAGCGCCATAAGCGTTGCCTCGTCATTGAGGGACGGATCGGCTGTGACCGCATCGAGCAGTGCGCCGAGCAGTCGTCCCATCTCCCTGCCGGCGGGAAAACCCGCAAGGCGCAGCTTTTTACCGTTCACGGCAAGCGTTTGCATTGTAACCGGACCGCCCCCGGCGCCGATCTCGCGCGCCATCGCAGCGACCTCGGTTGCGTGCGGCTCGCCGCACGCAACGGCGGCGGCAATGGCGGCATCGGCATTCCCCGTCTCGCGCAGAAAGCGGCGCACGGACGCAGGCTCGCACACCGGAAGCGGAACGGCGGCAGCGGCATATGCGCGGCGGTAAAACGAATTTGAAAAGCGCAATGCCTCAAGCGCCGCGCCGACGGCGGCGGGATCGGAAAGTCCTACGCGGCGCAGGACAGCGCCAATCCTGAGCGGCGCATCGGCGGGAAGCCGATCCGCGACCGAAAGCTCGGAGGCACGCAATTCGACGCCGCGAAAAACATATCCGAGCACTCCACAGCCGAGCGCGCTTTCAAGATACGCCGACGGCTGCCCGGCAAGCATCATTTTTACAGTCTCGGAGGCGATCCGTTCTGCGGATATGAGCGAAAGCCTTTCCGAAAGCTCCCGCGCGGCGGCAAGCACGGAGGGATCGATATTGAATCCGAGCACGGCGGCAAAGCGAAAGGCGCGCAGTATGCGGAGCGCATCCTCGGTAAAGCGGACGCGCGCGTCGCCCACACAGCGTATTATGCCCGCGTGCAGATCCTTCTCTCCTCCGAACGGATCGCAAAGCCCGCTTTGCGGCGAATACGCCATGGCGTTGACAGTGAAATCACGGCGCGAAAGGTCGTCCTCTATGCGCGAGGTGAATTTTACGCTGTCCGGGTGCCTGCCGTCGGTATAGCTCCCGTCAAGACGGAACGCCGTCACCTCCACCGGCATATCGCCGGAGAGCACCGTGACGGTGCCGTGCTTTATGCCGGTCGGTATCACGCGGAAACCACAGCCGGTAAAAAGCGCGGCTGTTTCCTCGGGCAGCATAGGCGAGGCAATGTCAAAATCATGCACCGGACGGCGCATGAGACTGTCGCGCACCGCGCCGCCGACGATATACGCCCGCACGCCCGCCGATGCAAAAATATCAAGCACTGCGGTTATCTCCCCCGGCAGTGGGAGGACACGTCCTTTTTCCATTCCTCTCTCCTTTGTTTTTTATACGATACCGTCGCGGACCGCCCCGCGCGGGGCATGCCTGCTTATTCTATGCTTATTATATCATATCGGGGCAAATTTTGCACTACCGATTGAATATTTTTTTCTTCGGAGGCAAAAATATAGGTGTGAAGCCCGAGATAAATGGCTTCGGTACATCACAAAAAGGAGCAGATGATGAAGATCAAAAAATTCACCCCCTCCGGCAAGAAGCCGGACACGGGCGACGAAAACGAAAAAAAAACACGCCGCAATGACAGCGACCGCGTAAACCGCACGGTATACCTCACTGTTGCAACACTCCTGATAATACTTGCCGCATGTGTGGCGCTGACCTCGGCTGCAAACCGCGCCCGCCGCGGCGAGACGAGCGGCACAGCCGAACCGGCAACCACTCTCACGCCCGGGACACAGGCCCCCACGACACAGCGTCCGGAGGTGACAAAGCCCACCAAACCCGACACCAAGGTGCCCGAGACCGGCTCCGACAAGCCGGTAGCAGACATCGTTCCGACCTTTGTACTTCCCGTAAACGGCAAGCTGGGCGCGTCCCACGACCCGATGACACAGGTGTTCTCGGACACAATGAAGGACTGGCGCGTCCACCTCGGCATTGACATTCAGGCAAAGACGGGAGACGCCGTGTATGCCGCCGCAGACGGTAAGGTGACAAAGATATGGGACGACCCGCTTTACGGGAAGTCGGTAGCGATAGGTCACACCGGCAAGGCGGTGACGGTCTACAAGAATCTTGCCGATACGCTCGGAGACGGCGTTGAGGTCGGCAATGAGGTAAAGGCAGGACAGATCATCGGCGCTGTCGGCGACAGCGCGATAATAGAGCTTGCCGAGGAGCCTCACATTCATTTTGAGGTGAAGATCGACGACGTAAGCGTAAATCCGCTCGACTATCTCTCAAAAAGCGCTATAAAAACGCTCGGAGACGATACAGCGTTCGAGCATTGAGGTAAAACGATGTGGTCGTTCAAAAACTCAAATCGGGTTTTTGAACGACCACGTTTTTTATTTAGTGATATACGCCGGCGGGGAATTTAGTTTTATAAGATTTCGAAGTTCAGTTACCCCGCCTCACCAAGCCGCCTGCGGCGTCTTGGTCAAAGTTATTGTAAATCGCAGATAGCTACTTGGCGGGTG
>CATYWI010000263.1 GCA_958414155.1 uncultured Anaerotruncus sp.
TACGGACTTATGGGGATATACCGTGAGTCGCTCAAGAAAAAAGCGGTCACGCTGAATATTGATAAATGGGCTGTCGCGCCAAGGCGCGACAGCCCATTGCGGTTTCCGACCGCCGGACCGGCGGATCAGAGTCCGCGCTTTATGTAAGAGGTGTGGAGCACCTCGTGTGCTTTGTGGCTGTTCGGCTTGCCGAAATACTCGTCGTACAGCTTCATAACAGCCGCGTTCTTCTGTGACTCACGGATGTCGCAGTTGCGGTCATCCTCATAGAGCACTGCAGCACGGAGGGCACGCAGGTCAACGGTATTTCTGACCGATGCGGGCTGATAAGGCTGTCCGCCGCCATTGACGCATCCGCCGGGGCATGCCATGATCTCGATAAACTGTACATCGACCTTGCCCGCCTTGATATCGTCAAGGAGCGCCTTTGCATTCTTCGTGCCGGAAGCAACAGCAACATTCACGGTAGCATCGCCGATCTTGTAGGAGGCGGTGCGATAGCCGTCGTCATTGCCGTGGCGTCTGATCTCGGGAGTCTCGAGCGGCTTTTCAAGCGGCTTGCCGAGAATTATCTCAGCCGCGTAACGGAGGGCAGCCTCCATAACGCCGCCGGTAGCGCCGAATATAGCGCCCGCGCTGGAGCCGATATCGAAGGGCTGATCGAACTTTTCGTCGTCAAGCTCGTGGAACTTGATGCCCGCCTTCTCTATCATTCTGCCGACCTCACGGGTGGTGATGGCAACATCAACATCCGGGTAGCCGGAAGCAGACTGGTCGGGTCTGCCGACCTCAAACTTCTTTGCCGTGCAGGGGATAGCCGATACAAAGAAGATATCCTTGGGATCGTAGCCCATCTTCTCGGCAAAATAGGTCTTCATAAGAGCGCCGAACATCTGCTGAGGAGACTTGCAGGTGGAGAGGTTATCGGTAAATTCGGGATAGTAGTGCTCGCAGTACTTGATCCATCCGGGCGAGCAGGAGGTTATCATGGGCATCTTGCCGCCGTTCTGAATGCGACCGATAAGCTCGTTGGCTTCCTCGATTATAGTAAGGTCAGCGGTAAGGTTCATGTCAAACACGCCTTCAAAGCCCAGAGCCTTGAGAGCGGCAACCATCTTGCCCTCGCAGTCGGTGCCGGGTTCGTAGCCGAAGCATTCGCCTATCTGGGCACGTACCGAAGGAGCGGTGCAGATGAACACATGCTTATCGGGATCCGCAATAGCCTCACGGACCTTATCGGTATCGTCTCTCTCATAGAGAGCCCCCACGGGACATGCGACTATGCACTGTCCGCAGTTGATGCAGGAGGTATCCGCAAGCGGCTGCTCAAAAGCGCAGGCGATGTGCGTATCGAATCCGCGGTCGTTGGCGCCGATAACGCCGATGCCCTGCATTACCGAACATGCTGCGACGCAGCGACGGCAAAGAATGCACTTGTTGTTGTCACGTATTATCGGTGACTTATCGTCTATCTCGTAATGGTTGACCACACCGCTGAAACGGTGCTCGTCAACGCCGTACTCGTTGCAGAGTTTCTGAAGCTCGCAGGTCGTCGAACGGACGCAGGAGAGGCAGTGCTTCTCGTGATTGGAGAGCACAAGCTCAAGGTTGGTCTTTCTCGCGTTGAAAACAGCGGGAGAGTTTGTGCGTATAGCCATGCCCTCGGTCACGGGGTAAACGCAGGATGCGACCATACGGTAGGGTCTCTGATTCTCGGAGACCTCAACAAGGCAGATACGACATGCGCCGATCTGGTTGATATCCTTGAGGTAGCAGAGAGTGGGAATATCTATATGGGCAACTCTCGCCGCTTCAAGAACGGTCATGCCCTTATCCACGGCATATTCTCTGCCGTTGATCGTTACATTTATTTTTTCCATTATCTCATTCTCCTCCGATTATTCCTTGACGATTGCACCGAAGCGGCACTTCTGGATACATGCACCGCACTTGATGCACTTTACGGGATCTATCTTATGCGGATTTCTTACCGATCCGGATATAGCGCCTACGGGACATGTTCTGGCGCAAGCGGTACATCCCTTGCATTTTTCTTCCACGATGCTGTAACGGACCAGCTTCTTGCAGACGCCGGCAGGGCATCTCTTCTCAACGATATGAGCAACATACTCATCCTTGAAGTAGCGCAGAGTGGAAATAACGGGGTTGGGGGCAGTCTGACCGAGACCGCAGAGCGAGTTGCTCTTTATATACATCGCAAGCTCCTGCATCTTGTCGATGTCCTCCATCTCGCCGTTACCGGATATGATCTTATCGAGCAGCTCAAGCAGACGCTTTGTGCCGATACGACATGCCGTGCACTTACCGCAGGATTCATCAACGGTGAATTCAAGGAAGAACTTTGCAATATCGACCATGCAGTTGTCTTCGTCCATAACGATAAGTCCGCCGGAACCCATCATTGAACCGATGGCAATAAGGTTATCGTAGTCGATGGGAGTATCGATAAGGTGAGCAGGGATACATCCGCCGGAGGGTCCGCCGGTCTGTGCCGCTTTGAACTTTTTGCCGTTCGGGATACCGCCGCCGATGTCCTCAACGACCTCGCGCAGTGTCGTTCCCATGGGGACCTCAACAAGTCCGGTATTTGTGATCTTACCGCCGAGCGCGAAGACCTTTGTGCCCTTGGACTTTTCGGTGCCCATAGATGCGAACCATGCAGCGCCGTTAAGTATGATCTGGGGGATGTTTGCATATGTCTCAACGTTGTTGAGGATAGTGGGCTGAGCGAAAAGTCCCTTTACTGCCGGGAACGGAGGACGGGGACGTGGCTCGCCTCTCTTGCCCTCGATAGAGGTCATAAGAGCGGTCTCCTCGCCGCACACGAATGCACCGGCACCGAAGCGGAGAGAAATATCGAAATCAAAGCCTGTACCGAAAATATTCTTACCGAGCATACCGGCGGCACGAGCCTGGTCTATGGCTATCTGGAGACGGTGAATAGCGATCGGGTACTCTGCACGAACGTAAATGTAACCC
>CATYWI010000264.1 GCA_958414155.1 uncultured Anaerotruncus sp.
CCGTTGATTTTTGCCTTGAAAGTGACAGTTACCGTCTTACCGGCAGCAATATCACCGAGGTTTACGGTCAGCGTACCGTTCTTGACGGTATGGGTAGCAGCTACATTGTTCACATAGACGCTGCCCTCAATAAAGGTCATGCCGGACGGGATTTTATCGGTCAGCACGACACTTTTCCATGCGGAACTTGCTTTCTTATCGTTCGACAGCTTGATCGTGTAGGTGATCTCGTCACCTACCTTTGCGTCCTTGACGCTTGCCGTCTTTTCGATAGACGGGAGCGCATCACCGGTGCTGTACTTATAAGTGATCGTGCGGATATAGCCGCGATACTCATACGCCGGAATGGACTTGGGCGCGGATTCTGCCTTGCCCGCCGTAGTGACAGACTTTGCGATCTCCTTGCCGCTCGTATCTACGAACTTCTCAACGATGATATTGTACTTGCCATCGTTGTACTTCGCGTCATGCCATTCTTCGGCGGTATGGGATACCGTTGCTTCCATGAGGTCAGTATAGCCCCAGAACGATTCTGCAAGATCGTTGTACGGATTTCGCACATGCAGTGCCTTTAGCTTTTCGCGGGTAACAGTGCGGTTAATCATGCTGTTTACCAGCGTTACGGTTTCGGTTCGGGTGATCTCTTTGTCGGGACGGAAAGTGCCATCAGGATAACCCTGAATCCAGCCTGCTTCACTCGCAGCGTTGATATAGCTGTATGCCCAGTGACCCTTTTCTACATCAGAGAAAACCTTGCCGCTGGTGTATTTGAGGTTCTGGAAACGAGCCGCCAGCGCAGCGAACTCGGCACGGCTGATCGGCGCGTTCGGCGCGAAAGTGTCCTTGGACTTGCCCTCCAGCAGACCGATATTGTACAGCGTTTCGACCGGCTCATAGAACCAGTTCTTTGCGCTTACATCCTTGAAAGTGCCGTTTGACATACGCCGCGTAAAGCTGGGATAATCACCGTCATACAGGCGGTAGAAGATCATAGCAGCTTCGGCGCGGGTCAGATCACCGTTCGGATGTACGCCCTTGTCGGGATAGCCGATGATGTAGGTCAAGTCCTTATGGGAATAGATGTACTCGACACTCTCGGTGTAGTCCGTGTAGGTGTAGTTTGTGATCGTCTGCGGGGACTTTTCCTCGTGCGTGACGCTGTATGTCTGCTTTTGGACAATCTCCTTGCCGTTTTCTGCGTCAAGATATTTTGCCGTCACCGAGGATAGCGTGCTTGCAGACTGCGTACTGACAGCAAACGAATTAGGGATAATCGTTGCCGCCATCGCCAGCGACAATCCCGCTGAGGTGATTCGCTTTATAATCGACATTGTTTCACTCCATTTCCATTAACCTCAACTGCCCCGGCAGCACACCATCCTGCAGCCACCAGTGCAGCACTTCTTCCCCGCTCTGCCAGACGAGCGATTGCCTGCTGTTCCTTATTCATTGCGCCCCATCAGCTTGAAGTAGGCTTTCGGGCGTTTCGGCAGTTCCGTCCAGAAAATGCAGCGCCCGTACAGATCATGAACGAAACTCTCACGGCCTAAGTAAAGCTGTACGTCCATTTTGCCGTTCGGGTACAGACACAGAACCCGATGCCCCCATTCCGGCAGTATCTTATTTGCGTTTTTCCATTCCATAGATGACCTCCAAAAACAAAACCGGAGGAATCCATGCGATTCTTCCGGTTTGTGATTATTCTGTTGTCCGGATTTTTACACTATCATATATATCATCACCTCGCATTTCTCTGTCAGCCTATTCGTCCTCACCCCCGGCTGCCGGGAAACATCAGGCGGCCGGCGGCGTACCGACCTCACAGGCATTGCACCTATCTTGTTGTCCGATCTCATGGCCTGCGACGCTTTTCACGCTCGGACGGTGACTGATCGGGAGTATCATTATCATCTATGCGGGTCGTCGCCTTGTCGGGAGCCGCCCGACAGTTCGCGGCTTTACGCCGCAGCTCTCCGCACAGAATTTGTACCTGATGTTTGATGTTCAGTTGCCAAGGAGCAGTGAGAGAAAATACTTATTCCTCTCACTAATTCCCCCGCTGTAACGGCCAGTGGAAACCGTCTTTTTCAGTCTTTTGAAAAATATTTTTTCATATTGCGCAAAATACGGTCTCTCCACTTTCGTACCATTGTGTGCGAAA
The DNA here is from genome assembly GCA_958414155.1 of uncultured Anaerotruncus sp. The sequence continues at coordinate 2,162 of CATYWI010000264.1, forward strand.
TACCAAGCCGCTGTGCATACTCACGTACAGAAATGCCTTTATAGAACAATGCGTTGATCAACTGACGGTCCGAATCTTCTAACATATCCAGCACGGCAGGCACCTTGAGCAATTCCCGTTCAAACGCATTGCTTTCTTCCTGTTCCATGAACCATTCCTCAGCACTGGGCGCGGTCTCACGAATCAGCTTTTCAAGTGATACACCTTCTTCTTCAAACTGTTCCAGCGAAAGTTCGTGCTGCGCCGGAATATCCTCACCAACATATCTTGCACGTCGGTCTACCTGTGCGTATGTAGCAAATATCTCGTCTGAAACCTCTACATCCTGTCCGAACACGGTAATGATGTTTGCAACTACGTTGCCGTCCTTATCTTTAACCCGCTTATAGTTGCGGTTTTTCTGCCAGTTTTTCATTTTCAAGCTCCAATCTCAAAGTTTTTGTTTGAGATTGGAGTTTATGGATAGCGGGCAATGCAGGCTTGCCAGGAATCTATAAAAGAGCGAAATACCCTGCACTTTTTGATTTTAGGGCAAAAAAATAAAGCCTTTCGCATAGCTGTTAAGCTATGCGAAAAGCTCTGTTGTGGGTATCTCACTCTCAAGGGCAGATTTTTACGTCCTTAAACGGTAGTTACATATTGTCAAATTTGCGCTGGATATCGTCTGGAATGTCATCTTGGTATACAAAACGATTACAAACTAATTGTGTAGTCGATGTACAAATATAACACACAGCCACAAATACCGCATTTACTAAATAACGATGAATGTATCTGTAGTATTTTCTATTTCTCTTTTCTGGATATTGAATACTACCGAAACTTTTTTG
>CATYWI010000265.1 GCA_958414155.1 uncultured Anaerotruncus sp.
CGTCGTTGCGATGCTTTTCGTGGCGCGCAAGAAGCACTGCGGCATATCCGCCGCACGCCAGAGACGCGGCAGTAAGCAGTACAGCCGTAAGGAGCCTTCCGTAATCCTCGCTGTCGGATGAGGTGTCAGTATACTTCCCCGCTCCGCGCGCCGACTCGATCAGCTCTGCAAGCTCGCGGTCGGAATGCACGGCGCTGTAAAGCCCCACGGAATATGCGCGCAAGGCGAATTCGCCGTCGCCGGATACACGTCTCGCCGCAATGCGCACGGCATCAATGCCGCCACTTCCGGAAAGTCCGGACACATCAAGATACAGCGTCTGCCTTTCACCCTCGGTGAGCAGAGCTTTACCTTCAAGCGTTGTCCCGGCGCTGTATACGGCTATCTTTACCTCGTAAATGTCGCCGTCGTTACCTCCGGTGCAGGAAAGATCAAAGCCCATCATGGGCGTGTATTTTATCGGCTCTGCGGGATCGCACACACGGCATATATCGGAATATGCTCCGCCGCTTTCGTGATCAAGCACAGCCTTCAGGCATCCCACGCCGTTGTCGTACACACTTCGCAGTGAAATGCATCCGGGACCGGCGGACCACCCGTGCGCACCTGCGGTAGATGAGAAGTTCCAAAGCGTATATCTGCCGGTGTACGCGGGCACTGCATCGGAAAGCGCTGTCTCAATAATGCTCCTGCCGCTGCTGCCTATCCCCGAAAAGCCCGGAATAAGCGCTTCCCACGAATCCGCACCGAAAACCTCAAGCGCGTATGCGGCATCGGCATCATATGCGTCGGTATCGATATATTTGACGAGATGGGCAACCGTGCGGAAGCGCACACTGTCGGTACGCAAAATAAACGATGCCGCCCCTGCGGCGGTAAGCGCCATATAATTGTAGGTGTAAAGCACACTGAGCGCACTGCCGGAGGTGTCCTCTCCCGGCGTCCAGCACCAGATAAACTCTCTGTCCACTGCCGGATATGCGGAGCTCAGCGTGTCTATCGCCGTAACGAGCGCCGTTGTATTGTCTGCGGCAAAATAGCCGTCAGCCGGAGTCGTGGCGGTCAGCTTTTCGCGCTCATCGTCGTTCCGGTCGGTATCGGCACTGCTTTCTTCATTCTCCGCCGATGTGAGCGGCACCGGGTCGGGCGTCTTTTGCGAAGGCTCGCTCACCGCCGCGGTGTTGTCTCCGCTGTCTATGGGAAGGTCGAAATAGCTGTCGTCAAGGTGGTATGCGTTGTGGGTCGAGTCCACCATCAGGGTGAATTCCAGGTCGGCATGCGTAGAAATATACTTGCCCACGCCCACGGCAAAATCAAGGAAAGAGGGCATCCCGTCGGCGCGGCATGCATCTCCCACCGGAACTATAAGGCGAACACCGGCGCCCGCCGCAATGCCCATTACCGCAAGCGTCCTGGCATAGATCTCATAATACATGGGACCGGTACTGGCGCAGAAGTTGAATTTTTCGGGCTGATCGGCGCAAAATCCGAGAACAAGACCGTCGATCTCTCCGTGCACACTGCCGTTGTAGCGCGATGAAAGAAACGAAAGATATGCATATACGGTGACGGCTGATACCTCATCGGAAATGACCACTCCGCGGTACGCCGCTCCGAATGAAGCCGATGCGGCATACGGAAGTCCGTCCGGCGAATCCGCCGGAGATACCAGCAGGCGCAGAAGGACCGACGCGCCAGCCACCGACGCGCTCCTTACACGCATGTCAAGATCATCAACATAATCGCGGTTGTAGTAAAAGGACATACCGTCCACGGTCTGAAGATATCCGCTGTGTCTGCCGTCCTCAAGGCGGTCGAGGAATACATCGATAATAACACTGCCGGCTCCCGACTCGGCGATCTGCGCCGCTGAATCCGTACCCACGCCTTTGAAGCCCGTCTTGCGGGGCTTCGCGGTCTCCGTTGAGGGGAATTCCGGTTCGGCAATGAGCGCGCGGCTGCCGTCGGGGTAGATGAGCGCCACGGCGTAAAGGGAAATGATGTCCTCGGCTTTGCCGCATTCGAGCGAAAACTCAAAGCGTATCGACATGGCGCTCTCCGCCAGAGGCTCGGATTCGGATATAACGCTTGTCGCAGTACGCCATGAAGGCACGCGAAACAGCCCTATCCGACAGTTTTTTGACACCGTTAGCACCTTATGGTTTATCGTGCCTGCGACCTTCAGGGTACGCGTGACTGCATCATATGAGCAGACCGTAATCACCCCGAGCGCTTCGGACTTTGCCGATACATCAGCCGTATCATCCGCCGTACCGGCGGCAAAGCAGGGCAAAACAGCGCTCACGGCAAAAACGAGTGCAAGTATAAATGCCTGAGTGCAAGCATGCTTCCGACTTATTTTCATCACAGCTTCCCTGCCTTTCTTTGATTTTTTATTTTTCCGGGTCAAGGACGGTAAAGCGCCACGGGCGCATACGGTCCTCCTCGGATGCGTAATCAATCCCCACACGTGGGAGGGCGGTATATTCGGGCACCGGAGTGCCGTCATCCTCGATCCATATCTCGTCCGAGAATACCGCATCGTGACCGTTCAGCGTGCGGTCGATCCCCAGCATTTTTGTCAGTTTTCCCGGTCCGTCCGCTCCGGTAACGCCGCGTATCAGCACAGCCTCCGGCTCGCCCTCGGGACCGCTGACAAAGTTCACAAGGCTGTGCATTCCGTAGCACAGGTAAACATAGACCGTTCCTCCGCGCCGCCAAAGCATTGCAGTGCGGTCGGTCTTGCCGCGGTGAGCGTGACATGCGGTGTCGGATTCACCAAGATAACATTCTGTTTCGGTTATTCGCGCGCGCCGCACCTCGCCGCTCGACCGGTCGCGGCGGCAAAGCACCTTACCGAGCAAAAGCGGAGCCAGTTCATCGGCATGCTGCGAATAAAATTCCCGCAACAGTCGGCGCGGTTTGCCGTCGGCACGCCGCCTTTCGGCAAAAAACGAACGCATAAGCGCGAGGCATTCGTTTTCAA
>CATYWI010000266.1 GCA_958414155.1 uncultured Anaerotruncus sp.
GTGCGAGACCTGCCACGGTACTGGCAAGGTCATAAAGGACCCCTGCACGACCTGCCGCGGCACCGGAAAGGTGAGAGTGCCGAAGACGATCTCGGTATCCATCCCTGCAGGTATCGGGGACGGAGAGCGTGTTGTGATACGCGGTCAGGGCAATGACGGACAGAACGGCGGCTCGGCGGGCGATCTTATAATTGAGGTCAACGTCCGCAGACACAATGTGTTCGAGCGTGACGGGGTGACGCTTTACTGCGAGGTCCCCGTGACGGTCGCCGAGGCAACGCTCGGCGCCGAGATAGATGTGCCTACGCTTGAGGGCGTGCGCAAATACAGGATTCCCGAGGGAACTCAGCCGGGTACGCAGTTTACGCTGCGCCAGTGCGGTGTGCCGTATATCAACAGTCCTTCGCGGCGCGGAGATCTGATCTTTACCGTAAATATCGAAATACCGCGCGGGCTCAACGAGAGGCAGAAGGACGCTATGCGTGCATTCGCGGACAGCTGCGGCGAAACCAATTATCCCAAGCGCCGCAGGCTGATAGATCGACTTAAGGATCTGAAAGACAGCATGGAAAACAAATAAACGGAGAGGGATATGAGCTACGAATATTCAAGCTGGACGGAAATAAAGCTGACGGTGAAGGTGACAAACCTTGACAGCGCCGTCGCCATCATGAGCGCGGTCGATCCCGGGCTTATGATAGAGGATTACAGTGATTTTGACCTCGGAAGCGTGTACGGCGATCTTGTGGACGAGAAGATACTCACGGCGGACAAAACAGTGGCGTCGGTCTCTGTGTTCCTGCCCGAGGACGGAGATATTTCCGGTACGCTCGCATTTATCCGCGAGCGGCTCGCCGCGGCATCGGTCGAGGGAATGATAACCACCGCGGGAGTAAAGGAAGAGGACTTTGCCAACGCATGGCGGCAGTATTACAAGCCTCTTCACATCGGGCGCATCGTTATCGTGCCGAAGTGGGAGACATACGAGCCGCGCGAGGACGAGATCATAATAAGAATGGACCCCGGCATGGCTTTCGGGACAGGCTCACATGAGACGACACGGCTCGTTATCGGTCTGCTTGAGGACATGGTGACGCCGGGTTGCCATGTGCTTGATGTCGGGACGGGCAGCGGCATACTTGCCGTGTGTGCGTCAAAGCTGGGCGCTGCCGATTGCCGCGCGTATGATATAGACCCTGTGGCGGTCGAGGTCGCGGCGGAGAATGCCGCCGAGAACGGTTGCGGAAATATCGAAACGGGACGTTCCGATCTGCTGGCGGGCGTTGCACCGGGGAAATACGATGTGGTGTGCGCCAATATCGTGGCTGATATCATAATCCGCATGGCGCCGGATATCGGAAAATTCATGCACGATGAGTCAACGCTGCTCGCGTCCGGGATCATCAATGAACGTGCTTCGGACGTTATCGACGCGCTTGAAGCAAACGGATTTTACATCGCGCGCGCCCTTGAGGACAACGGATGGACGGCACTTGCCGTAAAAAAACTGATAGGGTGATGCGGTAGCACCTCAAAAATGCCGGTCAGGGCTCCGGCATTTTTGATGCGATCTTGTCCGGTTTTGCCGACCCGTGTCTTTGTTTTTCGCTTTTAGCGTTTATTGGCGGCAAAACGGCGGTGTTCAGCCGCCGAGAACAAGTCGTAGGAGGTGCTAAAAAACTCAAATTGAGTTTTTTAACACCTCCTTTTGGTGCTATAATGGTGCTGAAAAAATAAAGCTGAGGTGTGAAAAATGATCTGGATCCCTGTTATCTGCCTGTTTGTTGCGGTCGTAGTCATGGTGGTCACCGTGTTTCTGAACCGCGCCTTCTTCGCTCACGGTATCAAAGATATCTGCATGGACAGAATGCGGACGGCTGACAGGCGCTTTGATTTTTACAAGGACGGCAGGACGGTCGAAAGTGACCGACCATCAGGCGCGCGCGGCTCGCTGTGGGGCGCGGTCTGGAATGAGCAAGGCGAAAAGGGGATCATCATTTTTGCACACGGCATGGGAAACACCGCTGCGTGGTATCTGCCCGAAATACTCGCCTTTGCCGGTATGGGATATGAGGTGTTCGCCTTTGAATATCACGGGTATGGGACTGCCGGTGATTTCTGCGGCTTCCCGAGTGCCGCTGCCGATGTTGAAATGGCGATCGAATATATCTCCGACGGCAAGCGTCCGCTATTTCTTGTGGGACACAGCATGGGCGGATATGCGGTCTGCGTTGCGGCAGGCAGAACGCACAAGCCCGTTGCGGGCGTGGTGGCGTATGCGCCGTTTGACCGTCCCGATGAGGTGATAGCGGAAACGGCGAAGAGGATGCGGCATCCGCGCCTTACCGCATGGGCGGCGAATACCGCGCAGCTCATTGCCTTCGGTGCTGGCTCGCGCCGTGGCGCGGCGGATTCGCTCAACCGCGCCGACGTGCCGACGCTGGTGATACAGGGCAGTTCGGATGCGGAAGTAACGCCGGATAGCTGTTCGCTTTACGCGCACCGCGAGCGTGTGAGAACGCCGAAGGTGACGTTCCGGCTCGTTGACGCGGACGGAAGCAACGGACATATGACGATCGTAAGACGGCAGGATAAGCCCGCAGGCGTGAACCCGGATACATTTCCCGTCACCGCGGAATTCATTGAAAGCATCGCGGAGGGAAGAGAATAAAATAAGGTGCTGTAAAAAACCCGATGGTTTTAACAGCACCTCAAAAATGCCGGTTGGAATGCCCGTTTTTGAGCGTTCCCGCGCCGTTTTATCGGTGTGAAATGATATGACCTTGAGCTTCCTCACCATCGGGGTATAAGGCTATGACTCTGCTCCGGCGTCACCCGAGTTCAAAAAAGGAAGAGAGCGGGTGGAGGAGGTGAAGCAGAAGCCGTCTTTGTAGTTCAGCGCGTGCGCCATGATGAGAAGGGCGATGATGAGGTGTGAGGGGGAGAAGCTGAAGAGCGTGCGCGGGCTGCCGTCAATGT
>CATYWI010000267.1 GCA_958414155.1 uncultured Anaerotruncus sp.
TGAGAGCACCGTTTCACCGATCATTATCCCGGCTGTGATCGGAGCATATTTTCCGGGCAGCGACAGCGCCCATGTAACATTCAAGCCCAGCTTTCCGGCAGTGTCGAGATCGATTCCGCCGGGGACCGATGCAAGATCTATTATTACCGTCTCGGGACTCATACGGTGAAGTATCTCGCCCGAAAGAAGGCGCGCGGGGACCGTATTTATGATCAGATCGTACCCATGCGCAAGACTTGCCATGCCGCACATCGTTTCTCCGGGGTCGATATGAAGCTGCCTCATACCGCATATGCCGGCACGCGCAAGATCGCTTTTGCGGCGTGCCGCAACGGTCACATCCGCCCCCATGGAGTGCAAAAGCCCTGCGGTCGTGCCGCCGACTCTGCCGTATCCGATGACAGCCGCATGGCAGCCATTCACCGTGCGTTCCATTTCACGCATCGCAATACTGACAGCCCCCTCCGCCGTAGGCAGAGCATTTTTTATTTTCAGCTCCTCGGAATCGTAATAGTCATATATCTTCAATTCCTTTTCTTCCGCCGATCTCACAAGAAAATCCGGCAGCCTTCCGCCGAGCACCGGGACATTTACAGCGTCAAGAAGCGTGGAAAGTCTCAATCTTGATTCCGGCGACATAGGGCAATTGACACGAACGCCGTCATATGATGCCGGCAACGGGAGTACTACGACCGCCGCTCCGTTGACCGCCGAACGCCAATCATCGCACCTCACGCACCCGCCTATGTCAGCACCGGGGTCCATACCCCAGACCGCGCATTCAAGACCGCTTTCCGATAAAAAACGCGCCGCGGCGGATTGACGCATATCTCCGCCAAGCAGCGCGGCTTTGATCTTATAGTTCATAACTGACAACCCTGAATATGTTTTTTGCGGAGTATTTAAGAGCCCCGCTGCTACATAGTATGAAAAAACCGGCATCACAGTTACCGCGGGTTGAATATCATATGATCAAACCGCACGTTTTTTGCATCATATGCAATCTCATATTGCATATTTTCAACAAAAAACAAATCACGGTGCAAAAAAAGGCGAAAACCTATTGACAAGACAGGTTGTGTGTGATAAAATACACCCATCGAAATTAAATGTCGGAAAAAAAGGAGAGGCGCCATGAAGAAGCTCGCATGCGTTGCAATGGATATGATGATGTCGATGTGCATGTGCTCCATGTGCATGCTTTGTCGCGCCAATATTTCCGATGTGCAGCCTTCCGGGGTATGATATAAGGATTCAAAAGTCCAAGATGTCAAAAAAGGGGAACGCCATCGGCGCTCCCCTTTTAATATATTTAACCTTCAAAAAAGGAGTCCACAATCATGAAAAGATTTACTTCTCTTCTCCTCGCCTCGATTCTCGCAATTCTTGCCATTGCTTCTCTCGCATCATGCGGCGGCAACAAGGACATAGAAATTGCCGTTCCCAACGATTCCACAAATGAAGCTCGCGCGCTTCTTCTGCTTGAAGCCAACGGACTTATCAAGCTCAAAGAAGGTGCCGGCATAACCGCCACTGTAAGAGACATAGTTGAAAATCCCTACAACATCAAGTTCAGAGAAATAGAAGCTGCTTCTCTCCCCAACGTCCTCAAGGATGTTGACTTTGCTGTTATCAACTCCAACTACGCAATATCTGCCTCGCTCAATCCCACCAAGGATTCTGTGGCTATCGAAGGTTCTTACTCCGCTTACGCCAACATTCTTGCCGTGAAGGAAGGAACCGAAAACACTCCTGCGATCAAGGCTCTTAAGGCAGCTCTTGAAAGCAACCAGGTAAAGGACTTCATCGCCACGCAGTACAACGGCGCAGTAATAAGCACAGTAGACAACACCACCGACGGCTACGATACCTCCATTGACTACGATGCTCTCGCAGGCACAAAGATCACCGTCGCCGCTTCATCCACACCTCATGCCGAGATCCTCGAAGTAGCCAAAAAGCTCCTTGCCGCCAAGCAGATCACGCTTGAAATAAAGGTATTCTCCGATTATATCGTCCCCAATAATGTCGTTGAAAACGGCGAATGTGACGCCAACTACTTCCAGCACACCCCCTACCTCGACGATTTCAATAAGGAAAACGGCACTCACATCGTTTCCGTGGCTGCCATCCATGTTGAACCTATGGGAGTTTACTCTGCCAGCCACAAGTCGCTTGACGAAATAAAGAAGTAATATCCGAAAAAGCGGCGGCTGATAATGATAGAGATAAAAAATCTGTGCAAGACATTTGACGGAGCGGGCGGCAAGGTCACTGCTCTGAACAATATAAACCTGACCGTCGGTGACGGTGACATATACGGGATAATCGGCATGAGCGGTGCGGGAAAAAGCACGCTTGTGCGATGCATAAATATGCTTGAACGCCCGACATCCGGCGATGTTCTGATAGACGGCGTAAGCATGACATCGCTTTCACCGGCGCAGCTACGGAATGCACGGCGGAACATAACCATGATATTTCAGGGCTTCAATCTGCTTATGCAGAAGAATTGCCTGAAAAACATCTGCTTCCCGATGGAGCTTGCGGGCATACCGAAGCAGAAAGCCGAAAAAAGAGCCGCCGAACTGTTGGAGCTGGTCGGTCTGCCCGACAAAGCAAAGGCGTATCCCGCCCAGCTTTCCGGAGGTCAGCAGCAGCGCGTGGCAATAGCGCGCGCGCTTGCTACCGACCCCAAGGTCCTTCTGTGCGATGAAGCTACAAGCGCGCTTGACCCCAATACCACACACTCGATACTCGGTCTGATACGCGAAATAAACCGCAGGCTCGGCATAACCGTTATCGTTATCACCCACCAGATGAGCGTTGTTGAAGAGATATGCTCTCATGTCGCTATACTGGATAACGGCGAGATAGTTGAGGACGGCGCCGTGGGTACTGTCTTTGCCAGTCCCAAATCAGCAGCGGCGCGAAGGCTTGTTTTCCCCAACGG